>CAJCJE010000248.1 GCA_903970565.1 Candidatus Melainabacteria bacterium
TCTGATCGACACCTTCGGCGACCCGCGACGCGGCTCTTAGCTAGATGTTCTGTTTCCAGCCGCCTCCCGTTACTGTGTCACTGCCGACTCGCGTTGTCGGACCCACCCACGAGGTCGTCGCGACCCCGGTTTCCGGCCCCAGCCCACCCCGTTCTCGAAGGAATCGTTCGTGTCAGTTGCTGATCGCCTTCGCGGGCGAAGAGGCACCCGCCCCGGTACTTACCCAGGTCGAGGCGAGTATTGGCCAGTCGTCTGCGTGCTGGCGTTCGTGTTGGCCAGCGACTACAAGTTCCGGTTGCGTGCCGACAACGACACCATCCAGGGCCAGGCCGACATCTTCGTTGTGATCGAGATCGCCGTCTACGGGCTGATCGCCTGCTGGCTGTTCTGGCGGTTCAGGCCGACCTTCCGGCTGCGCCGGGCCGACTGGTGCACCTACCTCGGCTACGCCTACGTCGCGGTCTGCGTCGGGTCCGCGCTGTATTCGCCCTACCACGCGCTCGCCGTGGTCCGGGCCGCTCAGATGGGCGTCGTGCTCGCCTTCGCCCGCTCCGTGGCCCGGCACGCCAGCGTGGCAGCGCCGCACCGCATCGCGCACGGCTACGTGCTGCTGATCTCCGGATCGGTGATCTTCGGGGTGGTCGACCGGTATCCGGAGCTGCCCAGCCAGCCCGGCCGGTTCACCTGGCTCTACATCCATCCGGTCGAGGCCGGGATGCTGCTGACCATCGCTGTGATCATTCTCACTGCGTACATGCTGGGCATCCGGGTGGCCCGGTCCGGTCCGGTCTGGCATCTCGCCGTGTACGTCGTGCTGTGGCTGCTGTGCGTCGGCGCCCTGGTGGGCACCGGGACCAGAGGGGCGGCCCTCGGCGCCCTGGTCGGCATCCTGGTCGTGGTCGCCACCCGCTGGCGCGGCATCCGCAAGCTGGAGATCGCGCTCGTCGGCGGCATCGGCGTCGGTGCCCTCGCCCTCGTGGCCAGCCCGGAGATCGCCGCGTTCATCGCCCGTGGCGAGACCACCGCCCAGCTGGAGACGCTGAACTTCCGCACCGACCTGTGGAGCGAGGCGCTGGCCGACTTCGCCCAGCACCCGTTGTACGGTTACGGCTTCACCGCCGACCGGGGGCTGTTCCTGGACAGCACCGGCCTCGGCGGCGGCCACAACGCGATCATCAACCTGCTGGTGGACACCGGCGTGGTCGGCACGGCGGTTTGGTTCGCGCTGCTGATCGCGATGGCCGGTACCGCCTACCGACTGCGTCCGCGTGGCATGTCCACCGACCGGGGAATGGTGCTTGCCGTGCTGCTGGGCATGTTCGTCAACAGTATGTTCACCGACGAGCTGGGTGCACCGGCCAACGCCATGTGCACCTGGCTGTTCGTACTACTGGCCTGGATCGCCCTGATGCGCAGGCAGGTCATCCGGCCGATCCAGCGCGCCGCCAGCACCGACCTGGTGACGGTGACCCGATGAGCGGCGGCCCTCGGGTGCTGTGCTGCCACCCCTCCGCCGAGCGCTACGGCTCCGACCGGGTCTTCCTGGAGTCCGTCGCGGCCCTTGCCGACGCCGGCTGGCAGGTCACGGTGACCCTGCCCGCCGACGGGGACCTGGTCGGCCTGCTGCGCTCCGCCGGCGCCGAGGTGGTGTTCTGCCCGACCCCCGTACTGCGCAAGGCCGCGCTGCGCCCGGCCGGCCTGCTGCGGCTGGTCGCGGAGGTCGTGCGCTGTCTCGGCCCGATGTGGCGGGTGCTGCGCGCCACCCGGCCTGAACTGGTGTACGTGAACACGATCACCGTGCCCGGCTGGCTGCTGTTGGCTAAACTATTGCGCCGCAAGACCATCGCGCACGTGCACGAGGCCGAGGACGCGGTGCCGGCGCCGATTCGCACCGCCCTGGCCCTGCCGCTGTGCCTGGCCGACATCGTGCTGGTCAACAGCAGGGCGACCGCCAGGACGGTGACCGCCGGCATCCCTTCACTGCGCTCGCGGATTCGGTTGCTCTACAACGGAGTCGCCGGCCCGACGCGCCCGATTCCGCCGCGCCGAGCGCCGCACGACCCGGTGCGGATCGCGTTGGTCGGCCGGTTGTCCCCGCGCAAGGGCACCGATGTTGCCGTCGAGGCGATCGGCCAACTGGCGCGGCAGCGCGCGGTCCGGCTGGATGTCTACGGTTCGGTGTTCGCCGGCTACGAGTGGTTCGAAACGCAGCTCCGGCAACGCATCGACGAACTCGGCCGCACCGAGTCCGTCCAGCTGCACGGATTCCTCGGCGATGTCTGGGATGCCTACGCCGAGGCGGATCTGGCGCTGGTGCCCTCGCGGGTGGAACCCTTCGGCAACACCTCGGTGGAAGCCCAGCTGGCCGGGGTTCCGGTGATCGTGACCGATGCTCAGGGGCTGCCGGAAACCGTGGCCGGGGGCCGGTTCGGCACCATCGTTGCGGCCGATGACCCGACCGCGCTGGCCGCCGCGATCAGCGCCCTGTTGGCCGACTGGCCGGCCGCGCTGGCCACCGCCGACGCGGCGCGGACGCACGCGGTCGAGGAGTTCGCGCCGCAAACCTACCGCGCTCGGGTGGTCGCGACCCTCGGCGAACTGCTCGGACTGACCCGGTCCCAGACCTGAGAACGCGGGCCTGACGAAGCCGGCCCCAAGGACACCAGCCCCAAGGACACCGGGACTGAGGACGCCGGGCACGAGCCGGCACGGTCAGAAGGCGCCGAGACCGGCCGGGGTGCCCAGCCCGGTCGGACCGTCCCAGCCGGGTCCGGCCTGGCACATCTGCGCCGCCTCCGACTCGCCCTCGCAGAAGGCCGGCGGCGAGTTCTGGCCGAGGGTCACGTCGACAAAGTCGTTGCCGGGCGCGGCATACAGCGTGTTCGGGCCGAGTACGGTCGTCAGGCCTCCGCCGCGTGCGTAGAGGCCGGCGACGAACGGTGCGCCCACACTGGTGCCCCCGACGACGGTCCAGCCGGCCGGCACGCCGGTGGCCGGCGAGTAGCTGTCGTAGGTCGCCACCCCGGTCGAGGGATCGGCCACCGCCGACACGTCGGCGTCGGCCCGGTGTCCACCGCAGTAGGCGGCGATGGCCGCCGGCTGTCCGTTGGCCGCCGGCAGGTTCGGCGTGCAGCCGCCGCCGGTGTCGCTCCACGCCGTCTGGGTGAATGTGGTCCCGGTCGAGTCGGTGGTGTACAGCGAGGTGCCGCCGACCGAGACGACGGTGGTCAGGTTCTGTGGCCAGCCGCTGCCGCTGCCCTCGGCGGCGTCGTCCCCGGCGGAGGCGACGATCGCGACTCCCCGGTGGGCCAACGCGGTCGCCGGGGCCCCGGTGGTCATGGTGTCGTCGCTGGTGAACTGGTAGCTGATCGCGTTCGCGCCCATACCCACCGCGGTGGTGACCGCAGTGGCGAAGTCGCTCGCGGCCTGATCGGCATCGGTCTGGGTGGCGGGGGAGCCGTCGACGAGCGGGACCTGCAACTCGATGAGATGACAGCTGGGGCAGGCCGCCGTGGCCATGTCGATGTCCAGGGTGGTTTCCAGGCCGTGCTTCTCCTCGTTCATCTTGTCCGGCGCGTCCGAGACCGGCGCGAGCGGTGGCCCGCCGACGTAGTTCGCGACCTTCAGGCAGCCACTCGCGATCGCGCAGGCCGGCAGTCCGTACTGGGTCCGATAGGCCGCCAGGTCCGATTCCAGCGGGGGATAGGCGCCGGCGTCGATGACCGCGATGGTGCCGGCCGCACCCACCGAGGCCGCCGGAAGCTGATAGGCGGCGGCGAGATCCTGCGGGCCGTACCCGACCGGTGCGCTGGTGGACAGCGGCGTGCTGGCGCCGGTCGAGGTCGTCACGACCCTCGCCTGGCAGCCCCCGGCCCGGCCGGTGCAGACGGCCAGCACGCCGTGCGCGGCACCGAGGGTGCCGGCCTGGACCTGGGCGCGCAGGTCGGCCAGGTCAGGTGCGGTGCTACCCCCCGTATCCGCGGTCGCCGTCGGCGTGGCCGGCCCGGTGATCAGGAGTGCGCCGACCGCCAGCACGGTCAGTCCACCACGGCCCTGGAACCTGGTCATTCGCTCTCCCGCCGCCGTTGCGCCCCCCGCCGTCGCGGTAGCCACGTCGCGAGCCCGGCCGCCGCCACGGCGCCGGCCTGGGCCGCATCCACAGTGGACGCCGCATCAGCGCAGATGGTGGCACAGCGGCCCGCGCCTCGCAGGCCGAAGCGATCGTCGAGGAAGGGGGACCTGGCTAGTCGTGGTGCGGCAGGTCGTGCGCGAGGTGGTCGGCGTGCGCGAGCGTCTCGTCGAGCAGACGGTGCAGGTGACCGCCCTTGAGCCGGTAGAGCCGGGCTCTGCCCTGCGCGCGCTGGTCGACCAGACCGGCCAGGCGCAGTTTGGACAGGTGCTGGCTGGCCGCGGTGGGCCGGCAGCCGGCGCGTTCGGCCAGTTCGGTCACGGTCAGTTCGCCCTCGCGCAGCGCCCACAGCAGTCGCAGCCGGGTCGGCTCGGCCAGCATCGACAGGCTGGCCACCGCGGCCGACACCTGTTCGTCGGCCAACTGCTCGGGATGCTGCGTCACCGGATGAGGCTGGTCCACCGAATGCCGCGTCACTGAATGAGGCTGGGCCGCCGAGTCGGGGATCGACGCGGGTTCGGCCGTCCACTGACCACCCAACTGGACGTGACCGCCTTCCGGATCGTGAGTCGAGCCCGCCCGTCGCGAGTTCCTGCTTGCTGCCCGCCGACCGCGGTTGCCCGGCCCAGGCTGTTGCCGCAGTCTAGCAATACCCTTCTCATCTTCACGCATGTGCATATGAGATGGTATTAATGAGGCATGGTTGCCGTCCTCGCTCTACTGCTCGCCGCGGCCGGTGTCGGCATCGGCCACGCGGTGCTGCCCGATCACTGGGTTCCGCTCGCCGTCGCCTCCCGGACCCAGCACTACTCGCTGCGCCGCACGGCTCGCCTGTCCGCGCTGGCCGGGGTGGCCCATGTGCTGTTCTCGCTGATCCTCGGCGCGGTGGTGATCGTGGTCGGCTTGCGGTTGCGCGCCACCATCGAGCGGCACGAGGCGCTCGTGGTCGGCGGCCTGCTCGCGGTGACCGGGCTGGTCTTCCTGGTCGCCGAGTTCCTCGGCCTCGGCCACCGGCACAGTCATGCCGGCGAACATGCCGGCGAACCGGGCGAGGCCACGCGGCACCCCGGCCCCGGCCACGGTCATGGGCACGGTCATGGGCACGGCCATGACGGCGAGGGCGACGGCCCCGGTCAGGCGGGCGGCGTCGACCAGGCGACCCGGTCCCGGTCACGGCGCTGGCTGGCCGTGGTGCTGCCCTTCGGGGCCGCCGCCTCGCCCGATCTGACTATTCTGCCGGTGTTCCTGGCCGCCAGCGCGGTCGGCGCGATGGTCGCGGTCGGCACCGTGCTGGTGTTCGCGGCGGCCACCCTGGCCACGATCGTCGGGTTGACGCTGCTCGCGGCGGGCAGCGCGGCCCGGCTGCGCAGCGCGGTGATCGATCGCTACGCGGGGCCGATCACCGCCGCCGTGCTGCTGGTCGTCGGTCTGCTGATCGTCTTCGAGGTCATCTGAGGAGCAGTCCTCGATGACCGGTTCATCCCGCCTGTTCGGCCAGCGCGTGGTCCGGGTCCTCGTGCGACCGGCGCGGGTGGGGAAGGTGAATCTCGGGGTAGCCGACCCTGCGGTAGCTGAGTGCCGCACGCGACAGCGAGACCACCAGGCCGAGGCCGACCAGGATGGCGGCGGCCACTGCGTCGCGGGTGCCGCTGACCGCCAACTGGCCCTGCCCGTGCACCACGAAACCCGAGTAGAACAGCCAGCTCATCGCACCGATGCCCAGCGCCCCAGGCACGGTGGACAGCCAGCTCAGCACCACGGTGACCACGGCGAGCACCACGATCCCGGTGATCGGGCCCGGTCCGAACAGGGCAAACCCGGCCGCGAGCACCAGTCCGACGCCGAAACCGGCGGATATCGCGATCATCGCCGGCATCCGACCCTCGCGGGGGTGACGCCCCACCGCGACCTGGTCGACCACCGAGGAACCCGATGTCGCCGAGGAGCCCGAAGAAGACACCATCGCCATCGCGTCCTCCCTCCGCCGCTGATCGTTTCCGGTCGGCCGCCCTGCTTGCCGGCAAGCCCTGCTGTCAGGCATTGGACTGCTGGCAGCGCTCGGCGCCGGGTGTCCTTACGTTTTCTTGACGCCGGTCGGTGGACTTTCAACGCGGTGCTGATACCTTGGCCGACCTGCGCACCTACTGCCTCGGCAGTGCGGTCGACCGGCGAGCGGGGAGGCACGGGCGAGGATGACGCGGCGCGACGTGGCAGCGGACTGGGACGTGGTCGTGGTCGGCGGCGGGCACAACGGACTGGTCGCGGCCAACTACCTGGCGCGCGCCGGCCGGTCGGTGCTGATCATCGAACGCGGCGCGGCGCTCGGCGGGGCCGCGGTGTCGTTTCGCGCGTTTTCCGGCATCGACGTCCGGTTGTCCCGATACTCCTATCTGGTCAGCCTGTTGCCGAAGAAGATCATCGACGAGCTCGGCCTCGACGTACGGCTGCGCCGCCGCCGGATCTCCTCCTACACCCCGGTTCCCGGCGACCCCGACGGCACCGGAATGCTGGTGGACACCGCCGAGCCGGACCGCACCGGTCGGTCCTTCCGTCAGGTCACCGGCAACGACACGGATTTCCCTGCCTGGCAACGGTTCTACGCGCAGACCACACAGGTCGCCGAGCGTGTTTTCCCCACCCTGACGCAGCCGCTGCGGAGCAGGGCCGAGTTACGCGCCCGCGTCGCCGACGACGACGCCTGGCAGGCCCTGTTCGAGGAACCGATCGGCACCGCGCTCGATGCCACCTTCGCCGACGACACGGTGCGCGGGGTGGTGCTCACCGACGCGCTGATCGGCACCTTCGCCACCGCGCAGGACCCGTCTCTGAAGCAGAACCGCTGCCTGCTCTACCACGTCATCGGCAACATGACCGGCGACTGGGACGTTCCGGTCGGCGGGATGGGCGCGGTGACCGGCGCCCTGATCGACGCGGCCCAGGCGGCCGGGGTCCGGTTCCGGACCGATGCGACGGTGACCGGCATCGACCCGGACGGCGTGGTGCGCTACGTCGCCGAGGACACCGAACACGTCGCGACCGCCCGGCACGTGCTGGCCAACGTCGCCCCGGCCACCCTCGCCGAACTGCTCGGCCAGACACCTCCGGCGCCCGCTCCGGAGGGCGCGCAGCTCAAGGTGAACATGGTGTTACGCCGCCTGCCCCGGCTGCGCGATGCCCGGATCGACCCGAAGGACGCCTTCGGCGGCACCTTCCACATCAACGAGGGTTATCAGCAACTGGCCGCCGCGCACGCGCAGGCCGCCGCCGGTCTGCTGCCCAGCCTGCCGCCGTGCGAGAGCTACTGTCACTCGCTCACCGACCCGTCCATTCTCGGCGCGGCCGAGGCGGCGGCCGGGATGCAGACGCTGACCGTGTTCGGGCTGCACATGCCGGCCCGGCTGTTCGTCGCCGACAACGACCGCGCCAGGGCCGAGGCCCTGGCCGCGACG
>CAJCJE010000249.1 GCA_903970565.1 Candidatus Melainabacteria bacterium
GGAGATCCGCGCGTTCCTCATCGAGCACGTGTCCCGCACCGGCGGCCATCTCGGCCCGAACCTCGGCGTCGTCGAGCTGACGATCGCGCTGCACCGGGTGTTCGACTCGCCCCGCGACGCGATCGTGTGGGACACCGGGCACCAGACCTACGTCCACAAGCTGCTCACGGGCCGCCAGGACTTCTCGCGCCTGCGCAAGTCCGGGGGGCTGTCCGGCTACCCGAGCCGTGCGGAGAGCGTCCACGACATCGTCGAGAGCTCCCACGCCTCCAGCTCCCTGTCCTGGGCGGACGGGATCTCGCGAGCGTTCGAGCTGTCGGGCGAGACCGACCGGCACGTGGTCGCCGTCGTCGGCGACGGTGCGCTCACCGGCGGGATGACGTGGGAGGCGCTGAACAACATCAGCGACGACAACAACCGCCGCCTCGTCATCGTCGTGAACGACAACGGACGCTCCTACGCCCCGACGATCGGCGGCTTGGCCCGATACCTCAACGAGGTCCGCACGCGGCGCACCTACCGCGACATGCAGAAGGGGTCGAAGCGGCTGTTCGACAACTTCGGTGCCCCGGGGCGCGCGATCTACCGCGGCACGCGCGGGGCGATGCACGGCTTCCTGGCGCGGTTCGTGAACAACGAGCGCATGTACTCGAACCTCGATGTGAAGTACATCGGGCCGGTCGACGGCCATGACGAGGGCGCGGTCGAGAACGCCCTCCGGCAGGCGAAGCGCTACGAGCTGCCGGTCCTCGTGCACGTGATCACGCAGAAGGGTCGCGGCTACGCGCCGGCCCGCGCGGACGAGGCCGACCGCTTCCACGCCGTCGGCGTCATCGACCCGGAGACCGGCGCGCCGCTGACGCCCGCGACGCCGGCTCGCGACTGGGCCGACGCGTTCGGCCACGACCTGGTGGCCATCGCCGAGCGCGACCCGCGGGTCGTCGGGGTCACCGCGGCGATGCTCCGCCCCGTCGGGCTCGGCCCGCTCGCGGAGCGGTTCCCGAAGCGCGTCATCGACGTCGGCATCGCGGAGCAGCACGCGGTGACCTCCGCGGCCGGGCTCGCCTTCGGCGGCCTCCACCCCGTCTTCGCCGTCTACGCGACGTTCATGGGGCGCGCGCTCGACCAGGTGCTGATGGACGTCGCGCTGCACCGCCAGCCGGTCACCCTGATCCTGGACCGCGCCGGCATCACCGGCCCGGACGGGCCGAGCCACCACGGCATGTGGGACCTGTCGATCCTCGGCGTCATTCCGGGCATCAAGGTCGCCGCGCCGCGGGATGCGGCCAGCCTGCGCGAGGAACTGTGTGAGGCCGTGGACATCGACGACGGGCCCTCGGTGCTGCGCTTCCCGCGCGGCGGCGTCATCGAGTCGGTCCCCGCGCTCGAACGGGTTGGCACCGTCGACGTGCTGCGCACACCGGCCGCCGGCGAGGGCAGGGACGTGCTGCTGATCGCCGTCGGTGCCTTCGGCGAACTCGGCTGTGCCGCCGCGGAACGTCTTGCCGACCAGGGCATCGGGGTGACGGTGGTGGACCCACGCTGGGTGGTGCCGGTGCCCGGCGACCTGCTCACGCTGATCGCCGAACACCGGTTGGTGGCCACCGTCGAGGACGGTGGGCGGCACGGCGGCTTCGGCTGGGCGCTGGCCGCGCTGCTGCGGGACACCGGCAGTGCCGTCCCGCTGCTGGATCTCGGTGTGCCGCAACACTTTGTCGAGCCGGGTACCCGTGAGGAGGTGCTCTCCGCGATCGGCCTGACCGCGCAGGACGTCGCGCGCCGGATCACCGAGTGGGCGGCCGACCACCTCGGCGAGATACGCGCCGCCAACGACGACGACGATGTGGCGGCCATCTCTGATCCATCCACTGTGGACATTTCACCGGAGGTTGCCACCGAACAGGCCGGTCTCGACGCACGGGAGCGCCGCGCCGAGGGCTGAGGGGCGGCTGCCGAAAAATGCGTCGAAATTGGTGAATCATCGGCGCTAACCTGGGCGCGCTCCATCTGTCCGGTCTGGTGAGAACCGCCGGAGAAGGGTGATTGCGTGCTGGAGCGCGATCACCGGAAACCGCGGAAACCGCGCCCCTCCACCGTCCAATTGCGCATTTGTGGCACGGTGGAGGGGTGCGGATTCTGGTTGTCGAAGACGAAGAGCCCCTCGCCGAGGCGATAGCGCGCGGCCTGCGGCGTGAAGGAATGGCCGTTGACGTCGCCCTTGACGGCGATTCAGGGTATGAAAAGGTGACTGTCACCCGCTACGACGTGGTGGTGCTCGACCGGGATCTGCCCGGAATGTCCGGCGACGAGTTGTGTCAGGAGATCGTGTCCTCCGGTGCGCTGAGCCGAGTGATCATGCTCACGGCCAGCGACGCGGTATCCGATCGGGTGGAAGGTCTCTCGCTCGGTGCCGACGACTACCTCGCCAAACCGTTCGCGTTTCCCGAACTCGTCGCCAGGGTCCGTGCGCTGGCTCGCCGCTCCACCCCGGCCACCCCGCCGGTGTTGTGCGCCGGCGATGTCGAACTCGATCCGGCCAAGCGCACGGTCAGTCGTGCCGGCCGGCCGGTCGAGCTGACCCGCAAGGAGTTCGGGGTGCTGGAGGTGCTGCTCGCGGCGTCCGGTTCGGTGGTCAGCAGCGAGGAACTGCTCGAGCGGGTCTGGGACGAGAACGCCGACCCGTTCACCACGACCGTGCGGGTCACCGTGATGACCCTGCGCAAGAAGCTCGGCGAGCCGGGCCTGATCGACACCGTGGTCGGCTCTGGTTACCGAGTACCGGTGACCGGCGGTGAGACCGCGGGAGCTGGCGCCAGAGTTGACTGAGTCGGGTTTGCTCCCCCTGGCGTCCCGGTCGGTGGCCACCCGTGGCCGGGGGCCGGGCCTGCGGCTGCGGCTGACCCTGCTCGCCACCGGCCTCACCGCGAGCGTCAGCGCGGCGCTGCTCTGGCTGGGATGGCTGCTGGTCGGTTCGGTGGTCACCGCGGTCCCCGAGCTGCCGGCGG
>CAJCJE010000250.1 GCA_903970565.1 Candidatus Melainabacteria bacterium
GCCGACACCGCGAACTACACCGCGCTGCTCGCCGAGTTCCGCAGTGAACTCAACACCGCCGGCACGGCCAACGGCAAGACCTACGCGCTGTCGGCGGCACTTCCGGGTGGCCAGGACAAGATCGCCGACATCCAGACCAACCAGATCGGTCAGTATCTGACCTTCGGCGACGTGATGACCTACGACATGCACGGTGCCTGGGATGCCACCGGTCCGACCGATGAGCAGGACCCGTTGTACGCCAACCCGGCCGACCCCAACGGGACCGTCGCACCGGGCAACGAACAGTACGACATCAACGACGTGATCAAGGCGTACATCAACGGAGATTCGCAGTACGGCATACCCGGCGGATTCCCGGCGAACAAGCTGACACTGGGCATACCCTTCTACTATCGCGGTTGGACGGGTGTTGCGGCCGGCAGCGACCACGGCCTCTACCAGACCGCGACCGGACCGTCGGCGGGCCACACCGACAGCGGTGACGTGCCGGGAATCGCGATGTACAAGGAACTCCTCGGGGTGGTCAACAACCCGGCGGACACCTTCTGGGACCCGACGACGGAGTCCGCGTACTTCTACGACGGCACGAACTTCTACGGCGGTGAGTCCGCGCAGTCGATCCAGGCCAGAACGGATTACGTACACTGCACCGGTTTGGCCGGCGTGATGATGTTCTCCATGTACGACCTGGACGATCCGACGAACACCCTGTTCAACGATGCGGTCAACGATCTCGCCGGCACCACCACCAGCTGCACCGGTGCGCCGCCGACGAGCCCGCCGCCGACCACCACCCCACCTCCCACCACCACACCGCCGCCGACCAGCCCGCCGCCGCCCTCCGGTGGCAACCTGGTGGCCAACCCCGGCCTCGAAACCGGCGCGCTGTCCCCGTGGACCTGTGACGCGGGCACCGGCAGCGTCGTGAGCAGCCCGGTGCACAGCGGCTCGCACGCACTGGCCGCGGGCGCGACCAGTTCCGACGACGGCCAGTGTTCGCAGACCATCACGGTGTCGCCGAGTACCAAGTACACGCTCTCCGGGTGGGTACAGGGCGACTACGCCTATCTCGGTGACAGCGGGACCGGCGGCACCGACACGAACACCTGGACCCCCTCGGCCGGCTCCTGGCAGCAGCTGACCACCAGCTTCACCACGGGGGCCTCCACCACCAGTATCACGATCTACGTGCACGGCTGGTACGGACAAGGCACCGTCTACGCCGACGACATCTCGGTCAGCTGAGTCCCGGCGTCAGCACCGAGATGCCGGTGCGGCGAACGTGAGTCGCCCCCTGCGGTTTCACGCTCGCCGCGCCAGAAGGGGCCGGGCAACGCTGCCCGGCCCCGTCGCCGTGTCCGTCCCTTCGCCGTGTTCGTACCCCGACTCACCCGCACATTTCGTTGCCGCTGCGTTCCCGGCGATGCAGGTCGTTGCGCCGGGCGACCTTGATGAGCAATATCGAACACTGTTTACCAAAGCCGTATCTCAATAAATGTAAACAGGCGAAGGTTCAGCCATGAGAGCGTTGTCCGCGTCGTGGGAGGTTGTGCCCGCCGACCAGGCGCGTCGATCCGAAACCATGCGACTCGTCGACATCAACGACATCGAGTTGTTGCTCGACAGGCTTGCCGAACCGTTGTCCGACGACGCCTACCTTGACGAATCAACGATGGCGGACAGCGAAGAGTCGCCGATCGTCACGGTCGCGGTACATGATCAGTGGGTCTACCTCACCTGGGCCGATGATGAGTTCTACGGCGCACCGGCTGGCGATGCTCGATCTCCGCGGGCCCACGGTCACCACAACCCCATGTACTTCTCGGGCACAGGTATCAGCAGGAAGGTCGCTGCCCAGGCGCTGGCCGAGTGGCTGGCCACCGGTCGACGACCTGAGACAGTGACGTGGGCGGACGACAATGGTTACTTCGCTACAGCGGACGCGACTGGCCGGAGGGTGTCTACAGCACGGGTTCCGCGACGGGGCTGACCTGCCGCTGTCGAGTGGCAGAGCGAAGGCTGATGGACCTATCCGAGGGATAGCCCGTGATGATCACGGAATTGGAGGCTGGGCTCACCATTGTGCCGCCTGATGGTCCTGTACAAGGCAGGCAGTTCACGGTGCGTGCCAGCTGGCGTGGCAGGGTTCGTCGAAGCGCTCGCTCAGCCATACGTCGACAATGCGTACACCACGCACTCGGGTCGACCGGCTCGGCCGGAACCGGAACTCAACTACTTGGTTACGCCGTCGGAGAGCCGGGTTCCCCGGCGGTCTGGTTCGATGGCGCGACCGAACTCCCGACCGGGTCGGGTATGCCGTTGCCCCTGTTCGAACAGGTTGTTGCCGAGTTCGTCGCAACGGGCGCACTGCCAACCTCGGTTTCGTGGGCGAACGTGGTGTGATCCACACTGGTCGGGCCCGTCACCGCGACCGAGCGGTACCGTCTCGACGAGGACTACGTGAGGAGGTTGCGCCCATGCAGCTCTACGTCGGCTGCGCGATGTGGACGCACGCCGCGTGGCAGGGTCGCCAGTTACCGAATCCGCTGCCGCCGAAGGACCGGCTGCGCGCCTACGCGAGCTGGTGCAACGCGGTGGAGGGCAACACGACCTTCTACGCCACTCCCGCGCTGGACACGGTCCGTTCCTGGGCCGCGCAGACCACGCCGGACTTCCGTTTCCTGCTCAAGCTGCCCAAGGTGATCACTCACGAACGCCGCCTCGCGGGCGTGGAGGAACCGATGCGCGGTTTCCTGAACGCGATCGAACCGCTCGGCCGGCGCGCCGCGCTGTGGACCCAGCTGCCGGCCACCTTCGGCCCGACCGATCTCGGTGCACTGGCCGCCTTTCTGCGCCGCCTGCCCAAGGACTACCGCCACGCGGTGGAGGTCCGGCACCGCGCGTTCTTCGAGGAAGCCCGATGCGCGCAGCAGCTGGAACGGGTGCTCGGCGACGTCGGCGCGGAATGGGTGAGTTTCGACACCACCGTGCTGTTCGACGGTCCGCCGACCAGCGACACCGAACGGGATGCGTGGCAACGCAAACCGCGCCTGCCGCGCCGAACCAGGGCGCTCACCGACCATCCGGTGGTCCGCTACATCGGCCGTGACGATATCGAGCGCACGGTCGAGGGCTGGCAGCCGTGGGTGGACGTGGTCGTCGACTGGCTGTACGAGGGCCGCTCGCCGACGGTGTTCCTGCACACTCCGGACAACGTCGACGCGCTCACCCTCGCCCGCCGCTTCCACGATGCCGTGCGCGCCCGCGTCCCCGAGGTCGACCCGCTGCCCGAACCGCTGCCCACCGAACCACTCGCCCTGTTCTGACGTTGCCCCTGTCCAGGCACAACGAGGCGTGTGCCGGGGGAACGGGCTAGTACTACAGGGCTAAAGGTCGGCGTGTCGCTGGGTGTTGCAGGTCAGCGACATGAGACCATGAGACGTGCCTGTATGCGTCGCGGTTGAGCCGATGGTCGATGCTGATGCGGTGTCGATAACGGACCTGGATGGGTGGTCGGCCGAGTTCGACGAGGTACTCGGTCGTATCTCCTCGTTGTTTGTGCACCCGTCCTCGCGTCGACACGCCGAGCAGTACGTGCGCGGTCTGCTCTCGCCGATCGCGCGTAAGAACGGTTGGACTATCGCCGAGCATGTGGGGGAGAAGGAACCGAAGGCGTTGCAGCGGTTCTTGAACCTCGCGACGTGGGATGCCGGCGAACTTCGTGATGTGGTGTGCGATTATACGATGAAGTATCTCGCCGACCCGGATGCTGTTCTGGTGGCCGATCCTACTGGGTTCGCTAAGAAGGGGCGAAAGTCCGCTGGCGTTCAACGTCAGTATTCGGGAACGCTGGGTCGGATCGACAACTGTCAGATCGGTACGTTTCTAGCGTATGTGACTCCCCGGCGTGAGCGGGTGTTGCTGGATCGGGAGTTGTATGTTCCTGACGTGACGTGGTTCGGTGACCGGCAGCGGTGCGCTGAGGCGGGGATACCGGAGGAACAGATGTTCGCCACGCGGCCGCGGCAGGTCGCGGCGATGATTGACCGGGTCCGTGG
>CAJCJE010000251.1 GCA_903970565.1 Candidatus Melainabacteria bacterium
CCCTCGGTCGCCGACGCGGCCGGGCGGGCCACCGAACTGCTCGGGCCGCTGCTGGTCGGCCACTTCGACGCGCCGGTCATGCACACCCCGGTCGAGACCACCGAGAACGCGCTGCGACTGCTCAACGAGGTCGACGCGGACTGCCTGGTCGCCATCGGCGGCGGCTCGACGACCGGACTGGTCAAGGCCCTCGCGCTGCGCACCGACCTCCCGCAGATCGTGCTGCCGACCACCTATTCCGGCTCCGAGGTGACCTCGACCCTCGGTCAGACCGACAACGGCGAGAAGACCACCCTGTCCTCGTCGGCGGTGCTCCCGGAAACCGTCATCTACGACGTCGCGCTCAGCCGTGACCTGCCGGTCGGCCTGTCGGTCACCAGCGGCGTCAACGCGCTCGCGCACGCCGTCGAAGCGCTGTACTCGGCGCAGGCGAACCCGGTCACCGACCTGATGGCCGCCGACGCGATCCGGCGCATCGGCGCGGCCCTGCCGGTCGTCGCCGCCGACCCGACCGATCTCGACGCCCGTGCCAACCTGCTGCACGGCGCCTGGTTGGCCGGCACCTGCCTGGGCAGCGTCGGGATGGCCCTGCACCACAAGCTCTGCCACACCCTCGGCGGCTCGTTCAACCTCCCGCACGCCGAAACACACACCGTGCTGTTGCCACACACGATGGCCTACAACGCCTCGGCCGCACCGGAGGCGATGCGCACCATCGCCGAGGCACTCGGCGTCACCGACGCCCCGAGCGGGGTCTTCGACCTGGTCAGCGGCCTGTCCGCGCCGACCTCGCTGCGCGCCCTCGGCCTACCCCTCGACGACCTGCCGGCCGCCGCGAAACTCGCCGTGGCCACGCCGTATCCGAACCCGGCCGAACTGACCGAGGGCGGCGTCGAGGGACTGCTGCGCGCCGCCTGGCACGGCGCCCGGCCGGTCAGCTCCACCCGCCCGATCCCGGACCTGAGCTGGCTGACCGAGGAGGTGGTGGCCAGTTTCGCGGGCGCCCCCGATGCCCGGGTGCGGCACCTGCTGACCAGCCTGGTGCGCGTCCTGCACGGCTATGCCACCGGCAACGACCTCACCGAGAGCGAATGGCAGTACGCCATCGACTTCCTCACCAACACCGGCCAGATCTCCAGTCCGATCCGGCAGGAGTTCGTGCTGCTGTCCGACACCCTCGGCGTGTCCAGCATCGTCGACCTGCTGACCAACTCCCGCACCCCGGACACCACCCCGTCGGCGGTACTCGGACCGTTCTATGTGGACGGACCGCCGCACACCGAACTCGGCGGCGACATCTCGGGCGGCCTGTCCGGCACTCCGCTCTACGTCGAGGTGCGGATCACCGGCCCGGACGGGCAACCGGTTCCCGGTGCCGTCATCGACGTCTGGCAGTCCAATGAGGACGGTTTCTACGACGTACAGCTGCCCGACCTCGACGGACCGGTGCTGCGCGCCAGGTTCACCGCCGACGAACACGGCGGTCTGCGGTTCTGGTCCATCCTGCCCTCGTTCTACCCGATCCCGACCGACGGCCCGGTCGGCGCCATGCTGGGCGCGGTCGGCCGGCACCCGTTCCGCGCCCCGCACCTGCACTTCATGATCATGGCGCCCGGCTACCAGCGGCTGGTCACCCAGTTGTTCGTGGCCGGCGGCGAGTATCTCGACTCCGACACCGTGTTCGGCGTCAAGGAGGGCCTGGTCGTCGACTTCCTGCCGCGCACCGGCCCGACCCCGGACGGCCGCCGGATCGACGGCGAATGGCGCCTGCTCGAATTCACCTTCCACATCGCGCGCGGCGGTCACGCCCCCGAGGTGCGGGCGTGACCGCCGCGGCCGGCTCCGGCGGCTACGACACCGACGTCCTGGTCGTCGGCAGTGGCCCGGCCGGTGGCAGCGCCGCGCTGCTGCTGGCCACCTACGGGGTCCGCGCCCTGCTGGTCACCAAGTACGGCTGGGTCGCCAACACGCCGCGTTCGCACATCACCAACCAGCGCACCCTGGAGGTGCTGCGCGATCTCGGCGTCGAGGACCAGGCGCTGGCCGCCGGCACTCCGCGGCAGCTGATGGGCGACACCGTGCTGTGCACCGCGTTGGCCGGCGAGGAGATCGGCCGGATCAGGACGTGGGGGACCGGTCCCGGTTCGCTCAGCGAATACGCGACGGCCAGTCCGTGCGGCATGATCGACCTGCCGCAGACCTACCTGGAACCGATCCTGCTCACCAACGCCGCCGCGCGCGGCGCGAAGGTCCGGCTCGACACCGAGTTCCTCGGCCTGAGCCAGGACGCGGATGGGGTGACCGCGAGGCTGCACGACCGGGTCCGGGGCGACGAGTTCACCATCCGGGCGAAATACCTGATCGGCGCCGACGGCGGACGCAGCCTGGTCGCCGACGCGGTCGGCCTGCCGATCGCCGGTCGCGGCGGCAAGGCCGGCAGCATGAACATCGTCTTCAGGGCCGACCTGTCCCGCTACGTCGCGCACCGGCCCAGCGTCCTGTACTGGGTGATGCGCCCCGGCGCGCACCTCGGCGGGATCGGTATGGGACTGGTCCGGATGGTGCGCCCCTGGGACGAATGGCTGCTCACCTGGGGTTATGACATCGAGGCGCCGCCGCCGG
>CAJCJE010000252.1 GCA_903970565.1 Candidatus Melainabacteria bacterium
CGGCGCTGCCGGAACGGGTGCCGGCGCGGGCGCCTCAGGTGCGGGCGCCTGGGCTACAGGCTCGGGAGCCGGTGCCTCCGGTGCCGGCGCGGGTGCCTCTGGCGCCGGGGCGGGCGCTGCAGGTGCGGGCGCCGGCACGGACGCCGGGGCCGGGGCTGCGGGCGCAGCAGGCGCCGGCTTGGCGTTGTGACCTGGGTCAGGCCTGGTGGCAGCGGTCGGACGCATGCTGACAGCCAGCGCCACGAGCAGCGCGGCCGCCCCGACAACGAACAGCGCGGCGACGGCACTGGCCATCAGGAACAGTGGCCTACGGCCACTGTCGGACGGAACTTCAGCGACGCCGGTATAGGTACCGGTCTGGAAATCTGCGTCCTCGCCGGCGAGCGCGGTGTAGGCGTCACCGTCTTCGTCCCCAACGGCGCTGTAAGCCAGGGCCTGCTCGCCGGTAGCGAGGTTGGTGGCGACGTCGAAGTAACCCGGTGCGACGGCGAGGGGGTTAATGAAGCCGGTGCCGGGATCCTGGGCGTAAGCCAGCGCTTCGGTCGACGAGGTGAACAGCGGCGCGTTGGCCGACGCCAGCGCGGCGCCGCGGGCCAGCGCGCTCTCGGGCTCCTCCGGCGCGCTGACGATCAGCCCGGTCGCCGCCTCCAACTGCGGCTTGAGCGCGGCGATGTCCACACCGCCGGAGCCGACCAAGAAGAGACCGTCGGGCCGCGTGCCCAACGACTCGGCCCCGGATGCCAGCGCCGCGAGCTCGGCCAACGAATCGCGACCAGGAGTCAGCGGCTGGCGGTGCACCTCGGTGATCGAGCCGTCAGAGGTGTTGACGACGGCCAGGGTCGCGGTATCGGGCTCGACGAACAGCAGCCCGGTCTGAGCGTATCCGACGGAGCTACCGACGACCTGGGCCAGCGCCGCGGCGGCCAAAAAGGACGACACGAGCATGACGTTCTCGACCTTGCGAGCCGCCAAGGCGTCCCGCAGCGCAGCGGCTTCGATGTGATCCGTCCAGGTCACACCCGTCGAGCGCACTTGATAGCCACTCTCGGCGGCACCTTCTTGGGTGCCGAGGATCGCCGACACGACCTGGTCGGCCGCGTAGATGGTCGGCGCGTCGGCGTCCGCGTTGACGTCAAAGCCGTCTTCGTCGACGGTGAGGCCGTCGGCGTTTTCGCCCTCTACGAGAATCATGCGGACCGCAGTGGGCGCCATCGACACGCCAAGTACGGTGTCCACTTCTCCTCCAAAGCTGCTCGCTCCCTGGCCGGGTGCGTCAAAAACTGGTTATCGCGCCGGGCCATGCATGAGGATTGCCGGGGTTTCCTCAAGCGTTGGCGGGAGCGACGCGGATCGATTACCCGGTATTTGTCACTACGACACTACCGACGGGCGGACTCAGCGGCTATCGGTTGACCGCCGAATTGCCGACGCTCACCAGCGGCCGTGGCCGCCATGGCCCCAACCGCCGCCACCGTGACCCCAGCCACCACCGCCATGGCCCCAACCGCCGCCACCGTGGCCCCAACCAGGACCACCGCCGCGGCCCCAGCCCTCGTCGCCGTGACCCCACGGGCCGCGATCAGGCGGCGGCGCGAGCGGCGGGCCGAGCAGCGGCGGTAAGAGCCCGGGAAGAATTGGCGCAAAGATCGGAGGCGGCGCCACCGGGGCCGGCCCGGGGAACGGAATCGGCGCGGGCGCAGGGCCGGGACCCGGTATCCGGACCGGCGCTGGCGCCGCTGCGTGGACCGGCATCGGAGCGGCCGCTGGCGCCGGAGCCTGCACGGGTGCCGGTAGCGGTGCCAGCCTGGCCGGAGCCACCACGTTGTGGCTGAGGCTGGGCCGCGAACTCGCCGACGGTCGGATGCTGAACGCTAGCGAAATCACCAGTGCCATCACACCGGCGACAAAAATGATCAAGACACTCATTGCCGCCAAAAACGGTGTGCGGCTTACGTGTTCGTGCTCCTCCAGCCTGCTGAAGTCGGGGTACATGCCGGTCGTGAAGTCTTGCGGCTCATCGTCGGCCGCATAAGCGTCGGGACCCAGTTGGGTGTAAACCGCAGCCGAGTCGTCGGCAACGGCGCTGTAGGCCAACGCGTCGGCGCCCGGCTCGCCGCTGGGAACCGCCTCAGCGACGGCCAGATAACCCGGTGCGTGCGCGTGCTGGCTCACCGAGCCGGTGCCTGGGTCCAGCGCGTAAGCCTGTGCGGCGGTCGACGAAGCGAACAGCGGTGCATTCGCCGACGCCAGCGCCGCGCCCCGGGCCAGCGCCGCCGCGGGTTGGTCGGGCACGCTCAGCGGCAGCGACGTCGCTTCTTCCAGCGCGGGCTTGATCAACGGGATGTCCACTCCCGAGCCCACCACCAACAAGCCTTCCGGTTGCTCGTCGAGGCCCTCGGCAGCAGAAACCATGCTGACCAGCGTGGCGACCGCCTGGTCGTCGTCATCGGGAAGTTGCTCACGCTGTACATCGGTGATCGAGCCGTCGGTGGTATCCACCACGGCCAACGTCGCGGTATCGGGTTCGACGTACAACAGCGCAGCGCGCGCATAACCGGTCGCGCTGCCCATCGACTGGGCTAGCGCCGCGGTAGCCAAGAACGCCGAGACCAGCATGACGTTTTCGACCTTGCGAGCGGTTAACGCGTCACGCAGCTCGGCTGCCTCGCACTGGTCACTCCATGTCACCCCGGTCGACAGCAGGTCGTATCCGGCCTCGCTGGCGCCCTCGCGGGTACCCAGAATTGCGGCAACCACCTGATCCGGCGCGCTGAAAGTTGCCGGGTCGTCGCCGTTGGCGACGGCGAAGTTGTCCTCATCGACGGTCGCCCCGTCAGCGTTTTGCCCCTCGACCAGCACCATGCGGACCGTTGTGGGTGCCATCGACACGCCAAGTACGGTGTCCACAAACCCTCCTGCCAATTTGCTAGCCGACCGCGGGCCGACTGTGATTGCCCGCCATGCAAGCCGCCGATCACAGAAGTTATCGCCGCTCCGGAGCGCGGCGTTACTACCGCGGACTTAGCTGTGCTCTGCGAAGTTAAGGCCAGGAGCATTCGGTCGATCGATGCCCCCCGGCCGACCCTTCCGACGCGATTTTACCTTGCCCCCAGCTGAGCCGTCGGACTAGTGGTGCCCGCCGCCGTGACCGCCGCCGCCGAAGCTGTGTCCGCCGCCGCCAAAACCACCGCCACCGAAGCCGCCGAAGCCATGACC
>CAJCJE010000253.1 GCA_903970565.1 Candidatus Melainabacteria bacterium
GGGTGGCGCCGTCGAATTGAAAGACCCAGAAGGGAATGTCCTTGGCATCTTTGTTATCGAGGGTTTGGGCAAACTACCCCCCCGGGTGTGAAGTCGCCGTTTACGCGCGAGGAGATGGAGGAGCGACGACGCACCCAGCGCAGTGGGCGACCTCTTAAAGACATCCTCCGCGGCCTGGAGCAGCGGGGATGAACTACGATGTTGAGTGGACCTCGGAAGCTGAAAACGACTTGGCCTCAATTTGGAATGCCGCGTCGGACCTCAAGCCGGTCACCGAAGCATCTGCTTGGCTCGACGCCCACCTTGCCATCGACCCACTTCATTCCGTCGAGCCGTGGACATCATCAGTCCACCGCATCGGAGTTCGCGACCCTGTCGGCATCGAGTTTGAGGTCATCGAACACGACAAATCCGTGATCGTTCATAGCATCTTTTCCATCGGTTGATCGCACGCCATTTCTTCGCGTGCCCTACTCCCTCCTGCTACTCTGACACCATTCCCCGGGCTGCATGTCCGGCTACAAATCGTGATTCAGTAAGTGCCAGCACGTGAAACGACAGCGCTTGAGCGGCGTCAGAGCGGTGAGGACGCCGGGGGGGGTTCTTGAGCCAGTCCAGCTTGGGAGCAGCATATGTTTACAGCGGTCGTTGCAATCGGGTTATTCGTCTCGGGTCAACCTGTTCAGCAGAAAGCGGACAAGGACGAGAATCCACTTTCAGCCGCCGCAAAGCAGGAGCTGGAGAAACTTCAAGGCAAGTGGCGGGTGGTGAAACTCGCCGGCAAAGGGATGGAACAGATCCTGACGCCGAACGATCCCGAGCTGATCGGCGAATTCAAGGGCCGCAAGTGGATCTTTACTGGAGTGGACAAAGGGGAAATTGTCGCCCTCGATCCCGAGAAGAAACCCAAGTGCATCGACATTAAAAGACTGGAAGCGGGACGACCCGATACCATCGATGAGGCGATCTACAAGATTGAGGGCGATACCCTCACAATCTGCCTCTACCAGGGGAAGGGGAAGAACCGCCCGGCGGACTTCGATATCCCAAAGGTGAACGATATCGTTCTGGCCGAATTCCAGCGCGTGCCAGCCAGAGCGAAAAAATAATCGATTTGGCGCGGCGAAAACACCCGCCTCGCGGCAATACTTGCTGTGATGGGTCATCCTGAGCTGTAAACTGATCTCCCGTACCCTCTCGCGGGAGCCACCAGCCCCGCTACAACTCTTGCGAGACTGTAGCGCTGTCCAGGGTTAATTTGACTGGAATTGACCGTCTTCCTCTCCAGATCACGCGTGCGTCCGACTGGCAGACGAGAGATATCACCATGTCCATTCGACTGAGCTCCGCCGCAGTGCTCTCTGGGCTCACTTTACTCCTCGCACACGCGCAGGCTCTCGGTGCGGAACGCGCACCCGAACCTCGGTCCGGGCGCGATCCGGCGGGCGCCATCGCCGCGATCATCGATAAACACCTTACCGCCGACTGGGACGCCCGTGGGATCATCCCCGCGGAAACGACCGACGATGCCGAGTTCGTTCGCCGCGTTTATCTCGATGTGCTGGGGCGGGCACCCAAAGCATCGGAAGCACGCGAATTCATCGCCGATCCGAGGACCGACAAGCGGATCAAGCTCGTCGATCGCTTGCTCAAGATGCCGGGGCACGCCACCTACTTCGCATCATTCGCCCGGAGCCAATGGCTACCGCAGACCGTCAATAACTTTCAGCTCGCACAGTTCGGCTCTCAGTTCGAACAGTGGCTGCGAAACCAGTATCTGGAGAACACACCAGCAGACCAGATGGTGCGGCGGATCATCTCAGTCAAGTTGACTGTGAATAACCAGAACCCGATGTTCCGCTTCGTTCAGCCCGATCCTAACGATCCGGACGGCTTCAACCTGACCGGGTTCTATTCCGCCAACGAGGGTAAGCCCGAAAATGTCGGGTCGGTTGTGAGCCGGCTGTTCCTTGGAGTGAAACTCGAGTGCGCCCAGTGCCACGATCACCCATTCGCTCCCTACACCCGCGACCAGTTCTGGCAGTTCGCGGCGTTCTTTTCCGAACTGAGCCCGCTCGCCGGCCCGCGTCCCAGCTTCGTCGGCCCGAGCACGCCGCAGTCGGACCGGAACACCATCCGGATCGCCGGCACCGACAAGAAGGTGACCGCGACCTTTTTCGACGGCACGAACCCCGAGTGGGCGCCGGAGAGGCCACGCCGCGGTTTGCAGGGGCTTTGCGAGCCCGTGCGAGCGGGATAGGAAATGCGTGGGGCGCATTCGTCGCAAGTGCAGTGCAGGACGAGTCATGAGCACACCGCGTTTCACGGCTGAGGAACTCGATGAGCTGCGGCAATTGGCCGCCGCGTGGGGCAAAATCGTCTCCAAGCGGGCGTTCGGGGAGGACGGGCCAGGGTTGGACGTGGACTTCCGCACGATGGAGCAAATCGCCACCGCGGCGGCACAAGGGCTGACCGAGGGCGCCCTCCAACAGATGCTCCAGCAACAGGCCCAGAAGGTGCCCGACGAGGCCCCGTGTCCCACGTGCGGCGAGCCCTGCTCGACCCGACCCCACACCCGGGCACTCGCGGCGCAAGGGGCCACAGTTCAACAGGCCGAACGGATCGCCCACTGTCCCGCCTGCCGACGGGACTTTTTCCCCCCTGCGGGCGGCTCTGGGGTTGGATGAGCACGCCTTCAGTTCCTCGGTCGTCCAGCGCATCGTCACGGCCGCCGCACGGTTCTCCTCGTTCCGTGATGCGACCGACGCAGTGCGGATGACCGGGGTCTCGATCAGCGAGAACCAGGTGCGTCGATTGGCCCACGAGGTCGGGCGCGAACTGATCGCCCGGCGCGACCAGAAGGTGGTCGAGCACCGGCGCCGCCAATTGGAACCGCGGACCGCGGTGGTGCCCGAGGCCGTGGTCGTTGAGGTCGATGGGGGGCGGATCCGGACCCGGGCCGCGGGCGCCGGTCCGGGCGTTCACGAGGCCCAGAACAAGGAGGACAAGGTCGCCTGTCTGGCCACGTTGAAAGGCCCCGTGTTCGCCACCGACCCGTGCCCCGAACCGCCCGACGGGTTCCAATGCCCGCGCCGCGTGCGCCGCTTGGTGCAACAGATGAAGGGACCGGCGGGTGAGGCTGCGGCCCCAGAAAACCCGGACGAATCGCCGCCTCCGGTGCCCCCGAGCGACGAGGCCCTGGAGCGCCCGCGTTGGTCCCCGGAGCGGTTGGTGCGGACCTGTGTGGCGAGCCTGGAGACGAGTGCCTCGTTCGGCCCGATGATGGCCGCGGAGGCCCAAGAGCGGCACTTCTATGCGGCCCCGCGCCGGGCGTTCGTGGCCGACGGCAGCGCGTACAACTGGTCCATCCAGCGGGGGTACTTCGGGACGTTCGAACCGATCGTGGATTTCCTGCACGCGGTCTGTTACGTGTTCTCGTCGGCCGCAGCGGTGCGCGCCGATGAGGCTTCGGGCTGGTCCCAATACCTGGCCTGGATGCGCGCGTGTTGGCAGGGGCGCGTCAGGGACGTGTTGACCGAACTGGACCACTGGCAGGTGCGTCTGGGCGAGCCCCCGCCGGGTGAGGCGGCGACGGCCGAGGAGCGCCGGGACCCGCGCCGGGTGGTGGCCCAGGCGCGGAGCTACTTGGGGAACAATCGGGACCGCATGGCGTACCCGCGCTACCGACGCGAGGGGTTACCGACGACGAGCAGTTTGGTCGAGTCGCTGGTGGGTGAGGTCAACGCCCGGGTGAAGAGTAAACAGAAACATTGGAACCGTCCCGGGGGAGCCGAATCGATCCTGCAACTGCGGGCCGCGGTGCTGAGCCAGGATGACCGGCTCCCCCGGTTCTTCGCCGAACGGCCGGGCTCCTCGTTCCGCAAACGAGGCACACTCTGCCACAAATCAGAGGGTGTCGCGGCGCAAACCGTGGCGTGACCTCCAGTGGCGGCGAGTGGGACCGGCGTACAGCACTTCGACGCGCAGGTTGGCCTCGTCGATCCGGTAGTAGACGCCGAGAACGTCTTCGTACCAGAGTCGAAAGCCGGGTTCGCGCGATTCGCCCACGTCACGCGGGGTGCGACGGAGCGCCCAATCGATACGGGCCGCTGCAGCCCGGACCGCTGCCGGATCGTCCGAGGTGCCCTCGATTCGAGCGACTTCGAGAGTTGCTGCGAGCCTCCAAATGACGGCGTAGGTCATTCCCAGCCCAGCCGCTTCTTCATCTCCTCGAACGAGTAGCCGGGTTCACTCGCACGACGCGCGGTTTCTTCTGGGGTGATGGCTTTAACCCAGCCCGGGTCTTCGACGGGCGCACATATGGCGATCACGCGGCCCGCGTCGTTGCGAAACTCGATCGGCTGCGTGCCGGCCGTTT
>CAJCJE010000254.1 GCA_903970565.1 Candidatus Melainabacteria bacterium
TCCCTGCCGAAAACCCGCCGCCCGCGCCGTCAACGCGCCGCCCGCGCCGCCTGCGGGAGATCCGTCTAGGCGTCCCGGCGCTTCGCGCTGGTCAACGCCACCGCGAGCAGCACGGCCGCGATGCCGGCGAAGTACAGCAGCGAGCCCCACGGACTCAGCGGAATGTCACCCTGGCTGCCGCCGGCCGCGACCGGTGCGAAGTTGGCTGCCTGCTCGAAGGGCATCCACTTCTGGATGTCCGAGCCGATCTTCGGGATCAGCGAGATCAGGTTCTCCACCAGCAGCACGTAGACCAGCAGCAGGGTGATCGCACCGGCGCTCTGCCGGATCAGGATGCCGACCGCGACCGCGATGACCGCGGCGACGGCGTAGACCAGACCGACCCCGGCGACCTCGCGCCAGGCGGCCGCGTTGTTCAGCGCGAGCTGCGCGCTCGGCCGGATCGCGTTGGCGATGGCCCAGGAGGCGAAGCCGATCACCTCACCGACCACGCCGGCCACCAGGGCGACCACCGCGGCCTTGGCCAGCAGCAGGGAGATCCGGTTGGGCACCGCCTGGAAGGAGGCACGGATGGTGCCGAAGCGGTACTCGGTGGTCACCGACAGCGCCGCCATCACCATGATCACGATCAGCCCGAAGATGGCGCCGCTCTGGCTGTCGCGCACGGTCAGTGGCAGTTCACTCGGCGCGTTCATGCTGACCAGGAGCGAAAAACCGAGGGTGAGCCCCAGCGCGAGCAGGATGCACCACATCGGTGACCGGGTGCTGAAGAGTTTGATTCGTTCGACGGCGAGCAGAGTCATTCCCGTCACTTCCCAGCCGTGATCATGGTGCCGGTGTTGGTGCCACCGAGCGGTTCGTCGGTGCGGTACTCCACGGCGTCGCCGGTCATCCGCATGAAGGCCTGTTCCAGCGAGCCGGCCTGCGGGCTCAGTTCGTGCAGCACCACCCCGTTGGTCGCGGCGATGTCGCCGACCTGGTCGGTGCTCACCCCACTGACCAACAGCGCGTCGTCCTCGGTCCGCACGTCGAACCCCTTGTCCAGCAATGCCAGGCGCAGCGTGTCCGCCTGCGGGCTGCGCACCTTCACCGTGTTCTCGCCGGCTTGCTGGATGAAGTCGGTGGTGGTGGCCTGGGTGATGAGTTGGCCCTTGCCGATGACGATGAGGTCGGTGGCGGTGAGGCTCATCTCGGACAGGAGATGGCTGGAGACCAGGACGGTGCGTCCCGTCTCGGCGAGGTTGTGCATGAATTTGCGAATCCAGAGGATGCCCTCGGGGTCCAGGCCGTTGACGGGTTCGTCGAAGAGCAGGACCTGGGGGTCGCCGAGGAGGGCGGCGGCGATGCCGAGTCGTTGGGCCATACCGAGGGAGAAGCCGCCGGCTCGGCGGTTGGCGACGGCGGTGAGGCCGACGAGGTCGAGGACGTCGTCGACGCGGGTGGTGGGGATGTTGTTGGAGCGGGCGAGCCAGTGGAGGTGGGCGCGGGCGGAGCGGTTGGGGTGGACCCACTTGGCGTCGAGCAGGGCGCCGACGGTGGTGAGGGGCCGGGTCTGCGCGAGGTAGGGTTTGCCGTTGATGTGGACGTGTCCGGCATCGGGTTTGTCGAGGCCGAGGATCATGCGCATGGTGGTGGACTTGCCGGCGCCGTTGGGGCCGAGGAAGCCGGTGACCCGTCCGGGTTGGACGGTGAAGGACAGGTTGTTGACCGCGAGGGTGCGGCCGTAGCGTTTGGTCAAACCAACCGCTTCGATCATGGACAACTCCTCGTCGACGTCGAATACCGCGTGCAGCGGATTCGCCAGTGTGTCCGCACTGCGCCCCGGCTGGGGCCCGAGAGCGGTTCGGTTGGTACCCAGCATGGCGCGTTGCGCGCCGTTCGCGCGTCGGCCCTCGGGCCAGACCTGCGCTCCCGGTGACCTACCGTGGTCTGAGCCGGTCTCATCCCACGGTCGTAGGAATCCGGTCGAACCCGGGGGGTTACCCCCGACCTCGACCGGGCGGATTCGCCGCTCCGGCGGTCAGGCCGCCGGGAACCAGCGGCGTAGGGCCCTGGCGAGGCCGTCCTCGTCCACCGACGCGGTGACCTCGTCGGCGATGGCGCGGACCCGCTCGGGGGCCTGGCCCATCGCGACGCCGTGCGCGGCCCAGGCCAGCATCTCCACGTCGTTGAAGCCGTCGCCGACGGCCATCGTGTCCGCCGTGGCGATGCCCAGCCGCTCCCGCAGCGACTCCAGCGCCGTGCCCTTGGTGACGCCGGGCGGGGTCGCCATCAGGCAGGCCTCGGTGTTGGCAAGGCTGTAGTGCACGCCGGGGATCTCCACCCCGGCCAGCGCGGCGGCCAGCTCCGCGTAGTCGTGGCCCGGCCACAACATGCTCATCCTCGGCGTGGTGCTGCCGATCAGCGTGTCGAAGTCAACGACGGTGGTGGCGCCGAAGAACTCGGTCACGTCGAGCGGCGCGGTGGCCCGGTTGCCGACGCCGACCACCTCGGTGAGGAAAATCCCGTCCGGGATGAGCGTGCGCAGCAGCCGCGCCGGCTCGGCCGGGTCGAAGGTGACCGCGCTGGCGACCTCGCTGGTGGCCGCGTCGACCAACACCGCGCCGTTGGAGCAGATCACCCAACCGGTGGACAGGCGCAGGCTGGCCAGGAACGGCCGCACGCCGAGCACGGTCCGGCCGGAACACACCACCACCTGCGCGCCGGCCTCGACCGCCGCCGTCAGTGCCGCGCGGACCGCCGGACTGACCGCGTCCGGTCCGGCGAGTTCGAGGTTGGTGCCCTCCGCGCACAGGGTGCCGTCGATGTCGATCGCGATCAGTCGGGGCTGCCAGTCGGATGCCCGCGCCGGAGTCGTCACGATGACACAGGTTAACTCACCTGATCGAGTGATCCAGTGAGCCAACTGGGCTGACCTGCGCCGATCGGCCCGCGCCCCGGGGTCGCTCAGCCGTCGCCGGGGCGGACCAGACCGGTCTCGTAGGCCAGCACCACGGCCTGCACCCGGTCCCGGACGTCCAGTTTGGCCAGTATCCGGCCGACGTGGGTCTTCACCGTCGCCTCGGACAGGAACAGCTTGGCCGCGAGTTCGGTGTTGGACAGCCCACGCGCCATCAGCACCAGCACCTCGCGTTCGCGCTCGGTGAGCGTCTCCAGCACCGCGCCGTCGCGCAGCTCACCGCCGGCCGCGCCGAGGAAGCGGTCCAGCAGCCGCCGCGTCACGCTCGGCGCGACGACCGCGTCACCGCTGGCCACCGCGCGCAGGGAGGAGACCAGCTCGGCCGGCTGGGTGTCCTTGAGCAGGAAGCCGCTGGCCCCGTTGCGCAACGCCGACAGCGCGTACTCGTCGAGGTCGAAGGTGGTCATCACGAGCACCTTGGCCAGGCCGGGCTCGGTGATCTGCCTGGTGGCCTCGACCCCGTCCAGGATGGGCATCCGGACGTCCATCAGCACCACGTCGGGCTTGAGTTCGCGGGCCAGTTCCACCGCGCGCCGACCGTTGCCGGCCTCCCCGACCACGTCGATGTCCGGCTGCGCGCCGAGCACCATCCGAAAACCCATTCGCATGAGTTCCTGATCGTCTACCAGCAGTACCCGGATCACCCGCTCAGGGTAGAACCGAT
>CAJCJE010000255.1 GCA_903970565.1 Candidatus Melainabacteria bacterium
GCTCCCGCCGCCACCGGCAGCGCTCGTCGGGTGGCATAGCTGGCCAGCGCGAAACACGCGGCCGCCGCTCCGCCGGCCAGGACCTGAACCGGCAGCCGTAGCGCCGTCTGCGCCAGCGGTTCGATGATCGGTTCGTCCGGCAGGCCGAGCCGCACCGCGATGCCCAGCGCCAACACCACCCCGGCGACCAGCCCGGCCGACATCAGGGTGACCTCCATCGCCCGACCGGCCGCGGTCACGTTGTAACCGGAGATCCCGTCCTGCACCGCGCTGACCACCGACAGCCCGGACAACAGCACGGTGATCGCGCCGGCCACCACCAGTGACGGCTGGACACCGGCCGGGAGCAGGCCCAGGCGCATCACCGTCAGCGTGATCCCGGTGGCCAGCGCGCCGCCCGCGACCTGTTGGAAGAAGAACGGCAGCGAACGCCGATTGAGCAGCCGGCCGACCCGGTCGATGATCGCCGTGATGACGCCGGCGATCACCGCGATCATCGCGTTGCCGCCGATCAGCACGACGACCGCGGCGGCCAGCAGAGCCCAGGCGAGCGTGGCGACCCAGCGCGGATACGGGTGCGGGGCCTCGGTCAGCGTGCGCAAACGTTCGCGCGCGTCCGCCGCGTCGAGTTTCCCCGCCGTGACCTCCCGGACCAGGTTTTCCACGGCGGCCAACCGGGTGTAGTCCAGCGCCCGTGACCGCACGACGCGCTGCGAGGTGACCGGGGCCAGCGCGGTGCCACGATGGCAGCAGATACTGATCGAGGTAAAAATCACATCAACCTCGCAGTGCGGCAGCCCACACGCCGAGGTGACCGCGATCACCGTCGCCGTGACGTCTGCCGCGCCGGCGCCGCTGGCCATCAGCACCTCGCCGACCCGCAGCGACAGGTCCAGCACCAGATTCACGGTGGCATCATCAGGCAGCTCCGGCCCGATCAGCCTGTCCGTCGCCTTGTCCGGCGCCGTCCCGGGCTGGTTGATCGATGGTCGGCCCCCCGGCAACTCCCGCTCCGGTCGAATCCCCGCCACCGAGATCCCCGGCGACGTCCCCGCCACCGACGTCGCCGAACGCCGCCCTGACCTCTGCCGCCGACCCAGTACGTTCCGGCCGCGAGCGGCGAACCGCACCTGCGCCACCTCCCTCTCCCTCCTGCCGACTTCTTCCTTGCGCCTGCTCACCACCCAGCCAGCAACTCCGCCGACCCCGGCGAGCCGACCGTCCTCAGCGTCCTGTTGCCGTCTGGCGCCTCCGGCCGGTGACCCCAGAGCACATCGGTGCTCCCCGGAGGCGCGTTGCGCCCCGACTGACGTGGTATCGGCCACACTGCCCGGCCCGGTTGGTCCGTTCCGCCCCAGCCTGCCGGTCGACCTGATCGGGGTCGTACCCGGACCGAGTCGTCGTCCGGTCACATCGGCACTGGTTGCGGACCCTTGGCCGACGTCGTCTCACTCGTTCGGGCTACCGTCAACCGCGCAATGACGCATTGCTCACACCAGGAGTAGATCAAGCTCCGGCAATGCCGCCCGGCGCGAACGCTTACCATGTCCCAGGGCCGCACGGCCCGCGCCGGCGTAGCTCAATTGGCAGAGCACCCGCCTTGTAAGCGGAAGGTTAGGGGTTCAAGTCCCCTCGCCGGCTCCACGTCCCTGAACTGCATTCGGCCGCGTAGCCTGACGAGTTCGTCGTGGATGATCGCCTGGACGATCGGATCGCCGGCCAGGGTGCAATTGGCCGTGAGCGCGGTGAGCCGGCTCGCCGCGAAGTAGTCGAAGTAGTCGATGTGCGCGTCGAGGCGGAACTGCTGATCCTCCAACAGCGGCCGTGGTTGATGACCGCGCACAACCGACGTGCGCACCAACTCCTGACACTGCCGGACCGGCAGTCCGGCGAACACCGGCACCCACCGCTCGGGCCGCTCGGGCGGTCGTCGAACACGTCGGGCGGATCGATGTGCTGGTGTTCAGGCGAGGGAGTCGGGGGTGAGTTCGGCCGGTTCGCGGTGGCCGGTGAGGGCGAGGGTGAGGTCGAGTTCGGCGAGCAGGCAGCGGAGGACGTGGGTTACGCCGGCTTGGCCGCCGATGGCCAGGCCGTACATGTAGGGGCGACCGACCAGGACGGCTTCGGCGCCGAGGGCGAGTGCCTTGACGATGTCGGCTCCGGTGCGGATGCCGCTGTCGAACAGGACCGCGAGGTCCCCGCCGATGGCGTCCACGACTGCCGGCAGGGCCTCGATGGCACCGATCGCGCCGTCGACCTGTCGGCCGCCGTGGTTGGAGACGATGACGCCGTTCATGCCGGCATCTCTGGCCTGCCGCGCGTCGTCGGCGTGCTGGATGCCTTTCAGGACAATGGGTCCGTCCCAGTGCTCGCGGATGAAGGCCAGGTCGATCCAGGTGTTGCTCGGATCGGCGAACATCGCCGCCCAGTGCCCGACCAGGGCGAGCGGATCGGTGTGCTGCTGCTCGGGGAGGCCGGCCAGGAAGGCGGGGTCGCTGAGGTAGTTCGCGATGCCGACCTGGCGCAGGAACGGCAGGTACGCCTCGTCGAGGTCGGCCGGGCGCCAGCCCAGGATGGTGGTGTCCAGGGTGACCACCAGCACCTCGTATCCGGCGGCCTTCGCGCGGTGCAGCAGGCTGGCGGTGACCTCGCGGTCCTTGGCCCAGTAGAGCTGATACCAGCGCG
>CAJCJE010000256.1 GCA_903970565.1 Candidatus Melainabacteria bacterium
ACCTCGCTCGGCGAGTACAAGGTCAACGGAACCACGCTGCGCTCCACGAGCGGCAACGTGTCCATACCGGCCGCGCTGTCCTCCTCGGTCCTCGGTGTCCTCGGCCTCGACCAGTCCTCGGCGGTCGCCGTGCCCGACCACACCACCGGTAACGCGACCGACGACGCGATCTCCAACACCACCAAGGTCGTCGCCAACGCGACCGCGACCACCCCGGCCGTGGTGGCCCCGCCGGCCGGTTTCCGCAACGCGCAGCCGTGCGCTGCCTACTACGGTCAGAAGGTCGACACCACTGACCCTGCCTACAACGGCCAGCAGCTGCCCTACGCGCCGTGCGGCTACGTCCCGTCCCAGCTGCGCTCCGCCGACGGCCTGGCCGGCCCGGTGAGCGCCGGCATCGACGGCGCCGGCCAGACGGTAGCCATTGTGGACGCCTTCGGCTCGCCGTACCTGTACCAGGACGCGGCCGAGTACGCCAGGCGCAATGACCCGGCGCACCCGCTGCGTGCCTCGCAGTTCAGCGAGGACGTCGCGACGCCCACCCCCGGCCAGGAAGACCCGAGCCAGTGTGACGCGGCCGGCTGGTACGGCGAGCAGGCGCTCGACGTCGAAGCGGTGCACGCGGTCGCGCCCGGCGCGCACATCCTGTTCGAGGGCGGCGCCGACTGCCAGGACGACTCCCTGGACGCCGCGCTGAACAACGTGGTCGCCGGTCACCTCGCGAACATCGTCTCCAACTCCTACGCCGACCTCGGCGAGGACCTGCCCGCCGAGGACGTCCAGGCGTTCAACCAGATCGCCGTGCAGGCGGTCATCGAGGGCATCGGCCTGTACTTCTCCTCCGGTGACGACGGCGATGACGCGCTGGTCAACGGTGGGGTGCCGGCCGCGAACTTCTCCGCGACCGACCCGTGGGTGACCGCGGTCGGTGGTACCAGCATCGGCATCGGCCGCAACGGCCAGAAGGTCGTCGAGACCGGCTGGGAAACCGGCAAGAGCGTGCTGACCGACGGCGCCTGGAGCCCGACCGCCTACGACTACGGTTCCGGCGGTGGCACCAGCGTGCTGTTCCAGGAGCCGTGGTACCAGAAGGGCGTTGTGCCCACGGCCCTGGCCAAGGAGTACCAGACCGGTAACACCCTCGGCCGCGTCATCCCGGACGTCTCCCAGGATGCCGACCCGACCACCGGTTTCCTGATCGGTATCCACCAGACGTTCCCGGACGGCGTCTACTACGGCCAGTACCGCATCGGTGGCACCAGCCTCGCCGCCCCGCTGATGGCCGGCACGATGGCCGACTCCGACCAGCTGGTCGGTTTCCACCACGGCTTCATCAACCCGGTGCTCTACCAGTTCAGCTCGCGCACCCCGGCGATCACCGACGTGACGCCGGTCAGCGCGACCGGACTGGTGCGGGTCGACTACGCCAACGAACTGGACTCCTCGGACGGTTTCGTCACCTCGGTGCGGACCTTCGACGACCAGACCACCACCCTGCACACCACCAGGGGCTACGACAACGTGACCGGTGTCGGCACCACGAACGGCTGGTTCTTCCTCGGCCTGTCATAGCCTTCCGTTACACGTGAACAGTTCCAACTGAATAACATCGAGCGCGGGACAGCTGCCCAGCTGTCCCGCGCTTGTCTTTTCCCGCCTCTGACCCGTCCGTAACGTGCGTCCGAAGTTTCACGATGGCTTGGTTGTTCACGCGCACTTCGCCTCGCCCGGTTCTCGCCGCGCGTTTCTGCCAAGGCGGGGACTATCCACCACAAGGGGCGATGATGGTACTTGTCCGTCGCGGACTGCTGACCGGTCTGCTGACGATGGGCTTACTTGCCGGGGCACTGATGCCGGCGTACGCCACCGTCGACGGGCCCGGTCCGTCCACAAAGGTTACTGAAGCGGCACCCGGTCCGCTCGCCGCCCGCGCGGCGACGACCGGGGCCGACACCCGTGGCCGCAACCCGATCGCGCAGGCCGGGGCGCCCACTGCCGGTGACAGGGCAGATACGGTCGGAAACGCGGTGGCGAGCGCGCCGACCGGTTCCCTGTTCACCTCGATCACGCCGGTTCGGGTGCTGGACACGCGCGACGGCACGGGTACGGGTGGGGTGGTCGCTCCGGTCGGCGCGGGTGTGTCCATTGTGCTCAATCTGTCCACGCAGGTGCCGGCGACCGCGACGGCGGTGCTGCTGAACGTGACCACGGTCAACGCGACCGCGCCGACCTACGTCACCGCGTACCCGGACGGGGCGAGCGTGCCCACCGCGTCGAACATCAACGTGTCGGCCAACGAGATCCAGCCGAACGCGGTCACCGTCGCACTGGGCGCCGACCACGAGATCGACCTGTACAACTTCGCCGGGTCCGCCGATCTGGTCGCCGATCTGTCCGGCTACTACGCGACCGGGTCCGGCGCCGGGTTCACCCCGATCGCGCCGGTCCGCGTGCTGGACACCAGAAGCGGGACGGGAACCGGTGGGGTGGTCGCTCCGGTCGGCGCCGGCAAGTCCATTGTGCTCAATCTGTCCACGCAGGTGCCGGCGACCGCGACCGCGGTCACCTTCAACCTGACCGGGGTCAACGCGACGCAGGGTACGTTCGTCACCGCGTATCCGGACGGCACCACGCTGCCGCTGGCCTCCAACCTGAACCTGGCGGCCGGCGACGTCACGCCCAACCAGGTCACGGTGTTGCTCGGCACGAACCACAAGGTCGACCTGTACAACCTCGCTGGCAGCGTCGACCTGGTGGCCGACCTCTCCGGTTACTACGCGCCCGGATCGGGCAACCCGTTCTTCCCGGTCACCCCGGAACGAGTGCTGGACACCCGGCAGACCGGCCCGCTCGGCGCCACCGGGCCACTGGGCCCCGGCGGCAGCAGCACCCTCTCGTTCGCTCCGTGGGTACCCGGCTCGACCACCGCCGTGGTCTTCAACCTGACCGGGACCGACGTCACCGCCGGCACCTACGCGCAGGTCACGCCGCAGGGTTCGCCCGTCGGCGTGTCCTCCAGCCTCAACCTGGCGCCGGGACAGACCGCGGCGAACCTGGTGACCGTCCAGGTCGGACAGGGCACCGCGGACCGGCTCTACAACCACTCCGGCACCATCGACCTCATCGCCGACCTGGCCGGCTACTTCGCGCCGATACCCACGGCCTGCACCAGTGACTGCGTGGAGGCCTGGGGCGACAACACCTACGGCCAGCTCGGCAACGGCACCGTCGGCGGCGGCGACTCCCAGCCCGAGCCGATCGCCGGTCTGTCCAATGTGGCCTCGGTCGCCGCCGGCTCGGTGACCGGCTACGCGCGCGGCAACGACGGCACGGTGCGCTCCTGGGGCGCCAACGGCATGGGGCAGATGGGCAACGGTTTCGGCTACGGCACCTCGCCAACGCCCAACCAGGTCGGCTACGCCTCCGGGGTCGGGGCGGCCAGCACCGTGGTCGGCAGCGGCAACACGGCGTTTTCGTTGACCGGCAACCAGGTCTACGCCTGGGGGGACAACGCCGACGGCGAGGGCGGCCTCGGCACGACCGCGACGCAGAACTCACCGGCCGCCACGCTGGTGTCCAACGCCACCCAGGTGGCCGCCGGCTACGCGACGGGCTACGCGCTGACCACGGCCGGCAAGGTCGAGTCGTGGGGCATCAACGGCGGCGCGCTGGGCAACGGCAGCTATGGCACCGGCTGCGGTGACACCCCGGTCGACAGCGGCTGCCTCCAGTCCACGCCGACCGTGATCGCCGGTCTGTCCAATGTGGTGTCCATCGCGGCGGACTGGGACAACGCCTTCGCCATCGAGTCCAACGGCTCGGTGTGGGCGTGGGGCTGGAACGCCGAGGGCGAACTCGGCAACGGCACCGTCGGCGGCGCCGGCTGCTACACCGACGCCACCCAGCCCAACTGCGTTGCCACCGCACCGGTCGAGATCTCCGGCCTGACCGGTATCACCAAGATCGTCGGCGGCGTCGCCACCGCCTACGCGATCACCAGCACCGGCACGGTCGAGTCGTGGGGCTCCAACCAGGAGGGCGAACTGGGCGTCGGCACCGACGGCGCCGGCGAATGCCAGAGCGACACCCCGCCGACGACCTGCTGGTCAGCCACCCCGGTCGCGGTGTCCGGCCTGACCGCAATCAAGGACATCGCCGCCGGTTCGCTGTTCGCCGAGGCGCTGACCACCAGCGGTACCGTGCTGACCTGGGGCGATGACACCTTTGGCCAACTCGGCCTTACCGGCTCGTCGGATTCCCCGGAGACGGTCACCGGCCTCCCGGTCGCCAGCGCGATCGGCGCCGGTGGCTACAACGGCTACGCGGTCGTGGCGACGCCGTAATCTGATCGATCCGAGCGTGGACCGTTGCGATTCCTGGCATCGGGCTCAGCGGACCTGGAGGAAGTGGATCGTGACCCTGGCCGAGTATCGCGGTGGCGGAGAAGAGTACTTTCACGGCGGCTACGCGCACGAGGGCGGTGACCCCGGCGAGGAAATCCCGGTCGAGCAGGTCTACGTCGCCACCGGGCTTCGCCCGACGACTGTTCAGTGGATGAACGACGCGGACGTGCCCAATCACGTGGTCGGATGTTCTGGGACGAGGACCCGGTGTATCTCGCGATGAAGGCCGCGGACGGCGGGTAGGAACTCGGCCAGGCTCGCCGTCCGCGCCTGGTCAGGCCAGGATCTGGCCATCCTTGATCGCGCCCAGTAGCGCATCGATGTTGACGCGCAGGCGGGGGCCGTCGGGGTTCTTGGAGTCGCGCAGGCTGTCGAGGGTGTGCGCGAGTTCGACACAGTCTGTTTCGTTGCCGCTGTAGCTGGATTTGCGCCAGCGGGGAGCGTCGGTCATGGTTGCCGCCCTTCCATCTCGGTCGCCAGTTCGTCGATGAACGCGATGGATTCCATCTCGCTCAGCGTCGCCTCCAGAATAGTAGTCGCCGCTTCGAAGAAGCCGGCTACGTCTCGCTGATCATGGATGAATCCGGATGCCTGATGGTGCTCCAGATAGACGATCGGACCACCACCTCCGGCGAACTCGAACAGCATGGAAGCCCCTTCCAACGCTGGAGTCCAACCAGCGGCGAAGGGCAGCACTCGGACGGTGACGTTTGGTAGTTTGGCGAGCCGGATGATGTTGCGCAACTGATCGGCTTGCGCCTCGTGACTGACAAAACCGTGGCGCAGCGGCTGCTCTCCGATGAGCGCGGTGTACTGCACGGCATCTCGTCGGGTTAGTGCGTGTTGCCGGCCCATTCGCACCGTCGCCCGACGGCTGTCCAGTGGATGAACGACGCGGACGTGCCCAATCACGTGGTCGGGATGTCCTGGGACGAGGACCCGGTGTATCTCGCGATGAAGGCCGCGGACGGCGAGTAGGAACTCGGCCAGGCTCGCCGTCCGCGCCTGGTCAGGCCAGGATCTGGCCATCCTTGATCGCGCCCAGTAGCGCATCGATGTTGACGCGCAGGCGGGGGCCGTCAGGGTTCTTGGAGTCGCGCAGGCTGTCGAGGGTGTGCGCGAGTTCGATGCAGTCGGCCTCCTGACCGCTGTAGCTGGATTTGCGCCAACGGGGGCTTTCCGTCACGGTGCCTGCCCTTCCATCTCGGTCGCCAGTTCGTCGATGAACGCGATGGATTCCATCTCGCTCAGCGTTGCCTCCAGAATAGTAGTCGCCGCTTCGAAGAAGGTCCGGACCTCCTGCTGGTCGTGCACGAAACCCGAAGCGCGGTGATGCTCCAGATGCACGATCGGACCTGCCTCGGCGAATTCGAACAGAATGAAGGAGCCCTCCACCGCAGGTGTCCACGGCGCATCGAGTGTGAGCACTCGGATCTCGACATTGGGCAGTTCGGCAAGCCAAATGATGTTGCGGAGTTGATCGATGTGATCCTCCCGACCGGCGAACCCGTGGCGTAGGGCTTGTTCGCCGATGATCGCTTGGCACTGGAGGGGATCGCGCCGGGTTAGTGCCTTCTGGCGACCCATTCTTACGGCGACACGGGTTTCGATCGCGTTGATCGGCACCTTCGCACCGGTCATGATCGCCCTGGTGTAGTCCGAGGTTTGCAGCAAGCCGGGGACCAGCAGCGGCGACACGATGACGACACGGCGCGCGGTGCGTTCGAATTCCAGCAGAGCAGCCAGTTTGTCGCTGATACCGACGCCGTACCAGTTGGGGGCGCTGGCGTCGTGGGCGAGTTCCAGTAGTCGATGGCGTTCGGCGCCGTCGATGTTGAGGGTGGCCAGCACGGTTGCCACGTCCTCGGGCTTCGGCGCTCGGGTACCGGCTTCCCAGCGGACAAGGTTGGCATGGGGGATATTCATCTTGCGGGCAAACTCGCGCAGCCCGAGTCCGGCGTCTTCCCGCGCCTTGCGTAGCGCCGCGCCGAGCGCCCGCGCTCGTGGCGTACCAGTACCGGTGGTTCCGTCCATAAACCGGACGCTAATTGAATACTCGCAGGTAGTCAGCTCGCCCAATGGGGTGAATCTGAAAGTGGTTCCGACCCGGAAACAGTTGTGAGCGTTCTAGCGTGGATCTTGGCAGGGTGAGGCTCGGTAAAAGGGAGTGTGTCATGGGCGGAACGCGATGGGAACTCGGGGCCTGGGCCCGGATCGAGCAGGACTGTCCGATCGAATACGTCGCGCTGCGCGAGGTGGTCGAGATGACCCTGGGCGGGCGAGCGACCGGATTCGATCTGGAGATGACCGAGGGCGGTCTGGAACACCTGCTGGCCAACGTAACGGCGGCGCTGAAAGCCTTGCGGGAGCGTAAGGCGGCAGAGGGCCAGGGTCAGGACCTGGATGTCGAGTAGGAGTGGGGAGCGCCGGACGCGGTGAGGCGGGCTGTGGCAAAGGGCAGACGCAAGACCGAGGGCCCGACCGTGATTGGTCGGGCCCTCGGCTGAAGATGTGCGGATCAGGCGTTGCCGGCCTGCCAGGTCGACCACGGTACCGACCAGTCGCCGATGAAGGCGCCGGTGGCGATCTGCGGCCCACCGGAGTTGGCCACCTCGACGACGTCGCCGACGCCGAGGTTGTTGAAGAACCATTCCGCGTCGGCCTGGTCGAGGTTGATGCAGCCGTGCGAGACGTTGCTGTGGCCCTGCGCGCCGACCGTGTCCGGGTTCTCGTGCACGAACTCGCCACCGTTGGTGATCCGCTCGGCCCAGTACTCGGTCTCGTTGTAGGCGAGCGGATTGGGCGGGCAGACACCGTAGGTGCAGGAGTTCATCTGCACGCTCTGCTCCTTGTCGGTGATCACGTGCGTGCCCAGCGAGGTCGGCGTCGAGTCCTTGCCCATGCTGATGTTCATGGTCTTGACCAGGTTGCCGTTGTCGTAGATGTTCATCTGCTCGGTGTTGCCGTCCGCCTTGGCGATCCAGGCGTCGTGCACGTGGTAGGTCTCGTCACGGGACTCCGAGTCGTAGTAGCCGTTGCCGACCTGCACGCCGTAGAGGTTGGCGACCACGTGGATGTTCGTACCGGCCTGCCAGTAGACCTCGGGCCGGTAGTCGACCTCGGTGCTGGAGATCCAGTAGAACGCACCCGGCTGGCTCGGCGTCGAGGTGACGGTGATGGCCTGCTGAACGGCCGACTTGTCGGTGATCGGGTGGTCGAACTCGAAGATGATCGGCATACCGACCCCGATGCCGGCGCTCTTCACCGAAGCGGGCGCCGGAAACATGTTGGTCGGGGTCTTCAGCGCCGGCGAGATCGTGGTCAGCGTCGACTTCTGCTCGGTGGCCGTGCCCTGCGGGTTCGCCCCGTCGGCGTCGACCGTGTAGGAGGCGCCGAAGCCGAGGTTCTCGTTCGAGGTCCAGGTGGTCTGGTCGGCGGAGAGGGCGCCGGTCACCTGGACTCCCGTCACGGTGTTGGTCACCGTGACGGTCTTCAGCGTGCCGTTGGTGGCCTTCACCACAACCGGGGTGGACGGGTTGAACGCGGCCGTCGACGCGGGCGTGATGGCGATGGCCACCGGCGGGCCGGCCGGCGTCGTGGGCGCGGACGAAGAACCGGCTGAACCCGACGAACCCGACGAACCGTCGGAAGCGGTACTGCTCGAACCGCACGCTGCGAGCAGCAGGCCGGCCACGGCCAGGCCGGCTACACCGGCGACGA
>CAJCJE010000257.1 GCA_903970565.1 Candidatus Melainabacteria bacterium
CGCCTGGAAGACCTCGCCGGCCGCCAACTCCCCTGACCGGCCCCACTCCGCGACCCGACCGCCCCACCCGACCGACCCGGCTCAGCGGGCTCAACTCGGCCCTGCCCTGCCGGCTCGGCTCAGTCCTGCCCGGCTCCGGCCGCCTCGGCGACCGCCATCACGTATTCGCCGTAGGGCGACCTGGCGAGCCTGCGGCCCAGCTCGTAGCACTCCTGCGCGGTGATGTAGCCCATCCGCAGCGCGATCTCCTCAAGACAGGCGATCCGGACGCCCTGCCGGTGTTCGAGCACCTGCACGAACTGGCCGGCCTCCAACAGCGAGTCGTGGGTTCCGGTGTCCAGCCAGGCGAAGCCCCGGCCAAGATCGACCAGTGAGGCCCGGCCTTCCCGCAGGTAGGCCAGGTTCACGTCGGTGATCTCCAGCTCGCCGCGCGGCGACGGCGTCAGCCCGCGCGCGATGTCGATCACGTTGTTGTCGTAGAGGTACAACCCGGTGATCGCCCGGTCCGAGCGCGGGGCGGCCGGCTTCTCCTCGATCGAGATCAGCCGCCCGTCCTTGGCCATCTCGCCGACCCCGTACCGGCTCGGGTCCTTCACCTGGTAGCCGAACAGCACGCAACCGTCCAACGTGGCGACCTGGCCCTGCAACACGCGGGAGAAACCCTGGCCGTAGAAGATGTTGTCGCCCAGCACCAGCGCGACGTTGTCGTCGGCGATGAACTCCGCGCCGATGACGAACGCCTCGGCCAACCCGTTGGGCTGCGCCTGTTCGGCATAACTCAACCGGAGCCCGAACTGGCTGCCGTCGCCGAGCAACTGGCGGAAGTTCGGCAGGTCGTCCGGGGTCGAGATGATCAGGATCTCCCGGATGCCGGCCAGCAGCAGCACCGACAGCGGATAGTAGATCATCGGCTTGTCGTACACCGGCAACAGCTGCTTGGACACCGCCTGGGTGATCGGATGCAGCCGAGTACCGCTGCCTCCGGCAAGGACGATGCCCTTCATCGCGTGCTCTCCCTAGTCCCAAACACTCGCCAGACCGTTATCGTGCGTCGTGTCCAGTAACCGTAATCGAGACAGCCGAACCCCTCTCCACCCCGTACCCGACGGGCAACACACCCGACGTGCCTTCCTCGGTACCGCGAGCGTCCTCGGCGCCGTCGCGTTAACCGGTGTCGGCTGGTCGCCCGCCAACGCGGTCCCCGCCGGCAGCCCCGCCGCCACCCTCCCGGTCCCCCCGGACTTCCCGGCCGACATTCCACTGGCCCAGCAGGCCTTCCAGAACTGGTCGGAACAGATCACCATCGAGGACGTCTGGACCGCGACCCCGGCCGACGCCCAGGACGTGGTGGCCATCGCCAACTGGGCCAACGCCGCCGGCTACCGGGTCCGGGCCAGGGGGATGGGCCACACCTGGTCCCCGATCCTGCTGCCCGCCGACTCCTCCGACGCCACCCTCGCCGACGTCATCCTCGTCGACACCACCGTCCACCTGACCGGCACCACCATCACCCCCGGCTCGCCGGCCACCGTCACCGTCGGCGCCGGCACCACCATCGACACCCTGCTGGCCACCCTCGAAGCGGCCGGCCACGGCCTGCTGGAGAGCACCGCCCCCGGCGACCTCACCATCGGCGGCGTACTGGCCGTCGGCGGCCACGGCACCGGCATCCCGGCCCTGGGCGAAACCCGGCCGACGGGCGCCAGCTACGGCAGCCTGGCCAACCTCGTCCTATCACTGACCGCCGTCGTCTGGGACGAACCCAGCGGTTCCTACCAGTTGCGCACCTTCGACCGTACCGACCCGGACATCGGCGCCCTGCTGGTGCACCTCGGCCGCGCGTTCGTCACCGAGGTGACCCTCCAGGTCATCGACAACCAGCGGTTGCGCTGCCTCAACATCGTCGACATCCCCGTTGCGGACCTGTTCGGCGCACCCGGCTCCGCCAACGCGCTGGCGGACTACCTGGACGAGACCGGCCGGGTCGAGGCGATCTGGTTCCCGTTCACCGACTACCCCTGGCTGAAGGTCTGGAGCGTCAGCCCGACCCAGCCGTCGTCGTCCCGCTATCTCGACGCCCCGTATCCGTACACCTTCGCCAACATCATCAGCCAACCCGAATCCGACCTGATCAAGGCCGTGGTCGCCGGCGAGGTCGCGCCGACGCCGATCTTCGAGGTCGCGGAGATGGCCATCGTCGACGCCGGGCTGTTGCTCACCGACACCACCGACGTCTGGGGCTGGTCGCGCACCAGCCAGCTCTACGTGCAGCCCACCACCCTGCGCATCGTCGAGGCCGGCTGGGCCGTGCTCACCGCCCGCGCCAACGCCCAACAGGTCCTGCACGAGTTCTACGACCAGTACCAGGCCCTGCTCACCAGCTACCAGAACGACGGCGAGTTCCCGGTCAACGGTCCGGTCGAGATCAGGGTCACCGCGCTGGACCAACCCGCCGAGGTCGCCGTCCCCGGTGCCGTGATTCCCCAACTGGCCGCGACCCGGCCGCGCCCGGACCATCCGGAATGGGACACCTGCGTCTGGCTGGACATCGGCACCCTGCCCGGTACCCCGGCCAGCGCGCGGTTCTACACCGACATCGAAACCTGGATCTGTGCCAACTACATCGGCGAGTTGGCCACCGTCCGTCCGGAATGGTCCAAAGCCTGGGCACACACTCCGGACGGGGCTGGACCAACACCGAGATCATCACCAGCACCATCCCGGACGCCTTCCGCGCCGGCCAGTCCACCACGACAACGTCGACGCCGCCTGCGCAACCCTCAACCGACTCGACCCGGCCCGGATCTTCAGCAACCCGTTCCTGGACGTCCTACTGTCCTGACCAACGCCCTTCCAACGCCCTTCCAGCGTCCTTTCCAGACCCGACGCTCCTTCCGGGTCAGCCGACGATCGTCGGCGCCGGTGCCCATCCCAACCGGGTGCCGGCGCCGTTGTCGTCCCGGCCGCTGATCAGCCGTGGACACCAACCGCTGGTCGTGGTGGGCCCGTGGCAGGGGCCCTGGTCAGCGAAAGTTGGTGAACTGAAGCGCGATGCCGAAGTCGTGCCCCTTCAGCAGGGCGATGACCTCCTGCAAGTGATCCTTCTTCTTGCCGGACACCCGCAGCTGGTCGCCCTGGATCTGCGCCTGCACGCCCTTGGGCGCCTCGTCCCGGATGTACTTGCCGATCGTCTTGGCATTCTCCGAGGAGATCCCCTGGATGATCTCGCCGGTCACCCGGTACGTCTTCCCCGACAGCGCCGGGTCGCCGATCTCGAAGGACTTCAGCGAGATCGCCCGCTTCACCAGCTTCTCCCGGAACAGATCGATCGCGGCAAGGCACCGCTCCTCGGCATCGGACACGAAGGTGACGCCGTTCTCCCCGGACCAGGACACCGTGGTGTTGGTCCCCCGGAAGTCGAACCGCGTCGACAGCTCCTTGCCGGCCTGGTTCAGCGCGTTGTCCACCTCCTGCCGGTCGACCTTGCTCACCACGTCGAACGAGGGGTCCGCCACGTGCCTAGCACCTCCGTACCTGGTTGTTTACCGTTGACTATGCCTGCGGATGCTACCGGGCGGGCCCCCCTGACAGAGCGTGTTCCCCGTTGGGTATTGTTCACCGCGCGGCGCTCATCGCACCGCGCTAGGCGGGTTGCCCGAGTGGTCAAAGGGAGCAGACTGTAAATCTGCCGGCTTCGCCTTC
>CAJCJE010000258.1 GCA_903970565.1 Candidatus Melainabacteria bacterium
GCTGCCGGCGGATCTCGGCCAGCGTCCGGTTGAGCAGCAACGGATTCCCGCCGACCGCCTCGGTGCAGTTGCGGACGAAGGCCGGATCGACGGCGCCGCCGACCGCCGAGCGGATCGCCGAGGCCACCACGCTCGGCGACAGCGGCCCGAGCTCCAGCATCTCGGTGCCGGGCATGGTCTCGATCTCCACCAACGCGCCGTCCGTCGGGCCGGGGCGTTCACTGCGCCGGGCCAGCACCACCAGAACCGGCAGTACCGCGACCCTGCGCAACAGGAAACCCAACCAGCGCAGGGACTGCTCGTCACACCAGTGCGCGTCGTCCACGACCAGCACCAGCGCCTTGACCGCGGCCAGGCGCACCACCAACCGGTACAGGGCGGAGAGCACCGAATAGTCGGCGGCGGCGGCGGAAAGCCGGACCGGCGACATCAGGTCCCGTACGGGGCCGCCGTCGCCGGGATGAGCGCTGGGCAGCGAGTCGAACAACTCCCCCACCGCGGCGTAACCCTGCCCGACGCGCTCCTCCGTGCACCGGGTCACCAGTACGGTCATGGCCGGGTCGTCACCGGACAGGCAAGCGGCCAGCAGGCTGGACTTGCCGATCCCGTGTGGCCCACTGACCATCAGAGCGTGCCCCTGGCCGCCCTGCGCCCTGCGCACATGCGCGGCCAGCGTGGTCCGCTCCGGGCGCCGGCCGACCAGGTTCTCTCGACCGGCCGACGGTGCATCACCGTAGCCGCTCGATTGAGCGGACCAGTGGGATCGCGCACCGTGGATGGCCACAGTCCTTACCCCTTCCGTGCCAGCCCGGAATCAGACAGCATCATTGTGCTGGTGGCGGGCGGGTCCAGCTCCAGGAAAACCCCTCCGCAGGGTAATCCCTCACCGACGGTCGGTAGCTCGACTCTCGACGCAGAAAAGGACATCCTGGCTGATTGACTGGGGATTCCCCTAAGTCAACTGGGGGACTCCCCAGTCGTGGGTTCAGGGACTGCTCTCCTCGGCAAAACTAGAACCGGCGCCGCGCAGGAAAGGTGATGTCCTGGTCCCAGCTCCAGTCTTCGGCCGGTTCGTCGAGACAACTCGTCTCCGGCCAGTAGGTCTCCCGGACCCAGTTCTGATTGTAAACGGTATCCAGTTGGCGCTCACCGAGGTCGGGCGCGATGGCCACCGCGCTCATCTGATCGGTCCACCGGTTCTCCGCCAGCCAGCTCAACGCGCCGCTGATGACCGTCCCGGTCGAGCCACCGAACAGGAATCCCCGGTTCGCCAGCTCCCGGCAGCGCCGGACCGCTCCGGTTCGCGCACGTGCACGACATCGTCCACGAACGACGGATCGAAGATCTCCGGCCGAACCGAGGTGCCGAGGCGGGTGTCATCCGCCGGCTCGACGGCTGGCCGAAGGTGACCGAGCCGACCGCGATCACCCTGGTACGACTGCCGTTGTCCCGGAAGTATTGCGCGCACTATCAGGGTTCCTGTCGTGCCAGCCCCGACGAGCAGTACGTCGAGATCGGGGAAGGTGCGGGCGATCGCCGGCGCGGTGTGCAGGTAGTGCCAGGCTTGGTCTGACAACAGCCCTGATCGGCGCTCATCTGAGCGCTTGGCCGAGCGGCGAATCAGGAACGCTCGCGTCGACCGGCAACGCCGGCAGCCGGCTCTCCGCATCGAGCAGGCCGAGGTGATAGGCCCGCGAAACCAGCGACGGCCTGTTGTTTACCTTGGAACCGGCCCGGTAGGACTCGTCCTGGCCGGCTACCACCCGGCTGAGCCTGCCACCGACACGTTCCCCAACGTTCGGGTGGAACAATCTGGGTAACTCCGCTGGGTGACGGGCGATGGTTCGGTGCCGAGATACGTTCGGTCTAGACCACCCCACTGCGAGCGCCGTCGGCCTGAACCACTCGGTGTCGACACCGACCGGCGCGGCGGATGTTCGCCATCGGATCAGCCGCTGTTCGCTCTGCCGACAGACCTTCTTCAGGCGTCATGGAGGGCCGCAAACCGCTGGGAGACCCGCCAACGCCACCGCTATGCCGGTGGCGTTGTCTGGTGTTCTGGCCGGTGGAGAGGTTATTCGACCCGAAGTCGCCGGTCGACGCACTCCTGCCGGCGGAGGACGCGAGTCCGTCGCGGCAGCGGGTCGGCGCGCCGTGGTCGGCGGTGCGTCAGCTGACCGGCGTCATCGAGTCCGGCTCCGCCGGGGTGGCCCGACCCGACCGGGGCGAGCAGGCTTGACCCCTGTCGGATCGGGGTTGTTCCGTGCGACAAGAGTTCGACTAGAGCGTTGACACAGACTCGTGGGCGTCCGGATCAACCGACGGTATGGGAGCACCGTGCAATCGCCCACAGTCGTCATTCTGGCCAGCGATCGAATCACCGCCGACGGTGCGCTCGCCTATCTGCGCACCCAACCCGACCTCGACGTCCTGCCGGCCAACCAGCAGCATCGCGCCGATGTGCTGCTGTTGCTGGTGGACAACGTCACCGAGGCGACGATGGAGCTGATGCGCGGGGTGGAGGAACAGAGCACCAACCCCTCCATGCGCATCGTGCTGGTCGCCAACGACATCCAGGAACACCAGCTGACGAAGGCGATCGGCTACGGACTGGTCAGCGTCCTGCCCCGAGCCGACGCCACCTTCGCGCGCGTCGTCAAGGCCATTCTGGACACCCGGCGCGGCCAGGCCGACATGCCGGCGGCGATGGTCGGCTGGCTGGTCGAGCAGAACCGGACGGTGCAGCGGGAGGTACTGGCCCCGAACGGCCTGACCTCGACCCAGCTGGACACCCGTGAGTTGCAGGTGGTCCGGCTGATCGCCGACGGCTACGACACTCGGGAGATCGCCGAGCAGTTGAACTACTCAGAGCGAACAGTGAAGAACGTGATCCACTGCATGATGACCCGGCTCAGTCTGCGCAACAGGCCGCACGCGGTCGCCTACGCGCTGCGCTGTGGCGCAATGTAGTCACGTCGCTACCGAACTTTCCCCTACGTCTGGCCCGGAGTCGTTCCGCGCCCTCGTCCGGCCCTGTTAAGACCAGGTCATGTCGGGTGCGTCCACGAATCAGGAGCGAATCGGCTTCGTCCTGCTCAACGGTTTCCGAGCCAGTATCGATCACAGGCCGTTACGGCTCGGTCCGCCACAGCGGTGCGCGGTGCTGGCCACCCTGCTGCTGCACGCCGGTCGGGTGGTGACCACCGATCAGCTGGTGGCCGCGGTCTGGGGGGATCAGGCCCCGGCCAAGGCGCCGGCCGCGCTCCAGGCGCACGTGTCCGCGCTGCGCCGGGAGTTCCAGCCCGATCTCGGGCCGCGCGAACGCGAGGGAGTCGTGCGCACCGTCAACCGGGGCTACCTGGTCGAACAGGCCGACGTCGAGATCGACGTGGTCCGGTTCAACGCCGAACTGGCCGAGGCCGAACAGGCCCGCAGGCAGGGGAACCCGGGTGCGGCGCTGGTGGCGCTGCGCGGTGCGCTGGCGCGGTACTGCGGCACCGCGCTGGCCGGGGTGCCGGGGCCGTTCGCCGAGCGGCAGCGCGACCTGCTGGCCGAGGCGCGACTGTCCGCGTTCGAGACGCTGGTCGAGCTGGAACTGGCCCAGAGCCGTCCCGACCAGGTGCTCGACCACGACCTGACCGCCCCGCTGGCGGAGCACCCGTACCGGGAACGGCTGCACGGCCTGCACATGCGGCTGCTCGCGCACAACGGCCGGCGCGGCGACGCGCTGGCCTCCTACGTACGGGCCCGGCAGATCTTGGTCGACGACCTCGGGGTCGAACCGGGTGTCGAGTTGCGCCGGCTGCACCAGGAGATCCTGCACGGTGACCGAACGCAACCGACGACGGCCG
>CAJCJE010000259.1 GCA_903970565.1 Candidatus Melainabacteria bacterium
CCTGGTGTAGTAGTAGTTGTCCCAACTGCCTTCCAGCGGAATCCCGTTGTCCATGTGCAGGCTGGCGGTCAGCGCCATCGCGATCCCGTCGCTCATCCCGCCGATCATCTGCGCCTCCAGACCGAGTGGGTTGATCGCGAAGCCGGGGTCGACCACCACGATGGCATTGGTCACGCGCGGTCCGGTCACCCCGTCCACGATCGGTCGGTTCACCGTCGCGGGTCGACAGTCGAGTTCGACGAGGCAGCAGATCGCGCCCTGGTACTCGCCGTGCACCGCGATGCCCTGTGCGACACCGCTGGGCAGGCTCGCGCCCCAGTTGCCGACCTCGGCCGCCTTGTTCAGCACGGCGAGAAGCCGGGAGTCCTTGAGGTACTCCCGGCGGAAGGACAACGGGTCACTGCCCATCTTCGCGGCGAGCTGGTCGACGACGAGTTCCTGGGCGCACACCACGTTCGGCGAGTAGATGTTGCGCATACTGCCGGTGTTGAACGCCAGCGGAACCTCGTTGATCAGCTGGGTGGTGACGCCGAAGTTGTACGGCGAGGACTGGGTGAGTTCGAAGATCGACTCGGCGAAGGTGAGGTTGCCGGCGATGGGCAGGCTCGCGGCGGTCGCGGTGATCATCTCGCCGAGGCCGTGGCTGAACGAGGTCTGCACGCTGGTGTGCCGCTGCTCGTAGCTGATCACGTTGCCCAGCAGGATGTTCGCCCGCACCCGGGAGGTGCACATCGGGTGCGTGCGGCCCTGCCGGAAGTCGTCGGTGCGCGACCAACTCAGTTTGACCGGCTTGCCCATTTTCTGCGATGCCTCGGCGGCTTCGGCGGCGACGTCGTGGAACAGGTGCCGGCCGAAGGAACCGCCGCCCTGCACCACGTGCACGGTGACCGCGCTGATCGGCAGGCCCAGCTGCGCGGCGATCTCCTCCTGCGCGACGATCGGCACCTTGAGGCTGGACCAGATCTCCGCGCTGTCCGCGCGCACGTCGGCGATGGCATTGTCCGGTTCGAGCGGACTGTTGCTAGCGAAGGCGAAGGTGAACTCGGCGTCGACCGTCTGGGCCAGCAGCGGCGGCACGACCAGCGGCAGCTCGGCGGCCTTGAGCGCGGCGAGCACGGTCGCGTCGGACTCGTTGTCCACCGTGCCCGGCCCCCAGCTCACCTGGAGCTGCTGGATGGCGTCGATGCACTGGCCGAAGGTCTGGGCCCGGACGGCGACGCCGTAGGTGAGGACGGCGACGTCGGTCACCCCCGGCAGGGCCAGGATCGCCGGGGTGTTGTGCACGGCGATGACGGTGCCGTTGATGGTCGGCGGCCGGCAGACCATCGTGGGCAGCGCGTTGGGCACCTGGTAGTCCATGCCGAAGGTCTTGCGGCCGGTCACGATGTCCAGCGCGTCGATCCGGGGCTGCGGGGTGCCGATGACGGTGAAGTCCTCGGCCGACTTCAGTTCCGGCACGCTGATGGAGATGGTCGCCGAGGACGCGGCGGCGGTGGCCAGGGAGCCGTAGCTGGCGCTGCGGCCACCGGGGCCGGTGACCATGCCGTTGGCCGTACTCAGCTCGGTCGGCGACAGGTTCCACTGGGCGGCGGCGGTCACCACGAGCTGCTGGCGGGCGATGGCCGCCGCGGTGCGGACCGGGAGATAGATGCTGCGCATCGAGTTCGAGCCGCCGGTGAGCTGGTTCATCAGCAGTTCCGGGCGGGCATCGGCCAGGGTGATGGTGACCATGTTCAGCGGCAGGTCCAGCTCCTCGGCGATCATCATCGCGCAGGCGGTGGTCATGCCCTGGCCGACCTCGGCGCGGTGCGCGGCGAAGGAGGCGGTGCCGTCCGCGTTGACCTGCACGGAGATCAGTCCCGAGGTGGGTGCCGCGGCGAGGTTCTGTAGGTCGCCGAGGTCGAAGATGTCCTCGGGCTGCGGCAGCGACGGAATGGACGCCTGCGCGGTGGGCGCGTCGACCGAGGACACGGCGAGCTGGACCCCGACGGCCAGGGTTGGCGCGGCGAGCAGGTAGCCGAGGAAGCGACGGCGACCGATACCGGCCCGCGCCGGGCCGGACTCATCCGGTGAACGAGGATGTTGCGCCACGAAAGTTCCTTCCGAGAGAACGAACCGCCACAATCGATCCACCACGCCGTACCGGGCTTCTCCCACCCGGTTCGTCGAGGCTGTGCAAGATCACCAGACACGCCGCCGGAACGGACCAATGGAGCAGATCGGCACGGCGAATCCGAACAACCGACTGCCGGGTCACCGCGACGGATGGGCGAGCTGCGGCGCGCCGTAGTGGATCGCGTACCTACGGTGCACTTGCTGAAGCCGAGTGTGTCAGAGCCCACAGGGGGATGACCATCGTCGCGCTGCCTACTTCTGGCCCAATCGCACTGTGCACATCGCACAACCCGGTCCTGATTGGGCAGTGCGCACGGCCGCGTGGAGTCCTGACTGGACACCATGTCCTCATGGTTGCCAATCACCGGCCAGCACGGCCGAGGCGCGCAGCGCGAGGCCCAGTTCGACCTGGCAGGCCGGATCGCCGAAGTCGTGGCCAGTGATCGACTGCATCCGCTGCAACCGGTTGATCACCGTGTTGCGATGGCAGCGCGCGATATCGGCGGTCTGCCGG
>CAJCJE010000260.1 GCA_903970565.1 Candidatus Melainabacteria bacterium
TCGGCGGCGGCACCGGCTACGCCTACCTCAGCGCGGACGGCCTCGAAGGTCGTTTCCACTGGGACTGTGTCTGAGCCGTCCCGATCGATTCCCTGATCCAGTCAGACCCGCTGTGTCTCAGACCCGCTGTGTCTCAGACCCCCTGTGTCTCAGATGCCGTGTCTCAGATCCTCAGGGCGGCGAGGACGAAGTCGGCGATCTCGGTGCCGAGCTGTTCCGGGGTCTTCGCACCGTCCGGGCGGTACCAGACCGGAAGCTGGTTGACCACGCCCATCGCAATCTGCACCACGGTTTCCGCCGGCACCGCCGAGGAGAACTCGCCGCCGGCCTGACCGTCGGCGATCACCGCGCGGAAGCTCGCGTGGTAGCGGCGGCGGTCGGCGCGGAACGCGGCCATCCGCTTGTCGTCGAGTTTGTGCGCCTCGCGGAAGAACACCGCCGCCTCCGACAACCGGCCCACGGTGGTGACGACCACGTCGACCAGGATCGCGCGGACGGTCTCGGCCGCGCCGAGTCCGCGCGCGACGATCGCGTCGAGATCGGCGTTCTGCACCCCGATCAGGGTCCGGTAGATCTCGTAGAGCAGGTCGTCCTTGGAGTCGAAGTAGTGATACAGCGCGCCCTTGGTGACCTCGGCCCGGTCGACGATCTGCTGCACGGCGGTGGCGTCGAAACCGCGCTCGGCGAACAGCGTCACCGCGGCGGCGATGATCCGGTCCTCCATCGGACTGCGGCCCTGCCGCTCGCCCTTCACCTCACGGGCCGAGGACGCACGCGCCATCTGGTTCTCCTCAGTTGTCTCCGCCAGTTGTCCGCGTCAGTTGTCTCCGTCAGCGCTTCTGTCTCCGTCAGCGCTCCGGTGCCAGCGCGCGCACCATCTCGACCGGGTCGGCCCCGGTGGGCAGCACCGCGATGGCCGGAGTGTCCAGACCGGCCTCGACGTAGCGGGCAACATGTTCGCGGCACTGCGCCGGGCTGCCGTGCACGACGAGTTCGTCGACGACCGAGTCCGGGATGGCCGCGTTGGCGCCGGCCCGGTCGCCGGCCGCCCACGCCTTGTGCATCGGCGCGAGGATCTCCTTGCGCCCCAGCCAGTCGTGGAAGGCGGCGTAGGCCGGCACGGTCAGGTAGCTGCTGATCAGCAGCCGGCCCAGCCCTCGGGCGGCGTCGGCGTCCTCGGTGGGGCAGACGAAGACCCGAGCGGCCAGTTCGACCCCGGGGCCGATCTCCGCGCGGACGGTGCGGACGTCCTCGGCGGAGAGCCAGTTGGTGATCGCGCCGTCGGCCTCCTTGGCGGCCAGCCGCAGCATTCCCGGCCGCAGCGCGGCCAACATGATCTTCGGCGGCGTGGCGGGCGGCCGTTCCAGCTTGAACTTGCGCACCGCGAAGGTCGGATAGGTCTCGGTGACCTTCTCCCCGGCCAGCGCGGCACGCAGGAACTTCAGCGTGTCGCGGGTGCGGGCGAACGGTTCGGCGAAGTCGATGCCGTTCCAGTCCTTGACGATCACCGGCGAGGAACTGCCGATGCCCAGCACGAACCGGTCGGGCGCGAGTTCGGCGATGGTCGCCGCGGTCATCGCGAGCAGGCCGGGGCCCCGGGTGTAGACCGGACTGATCGCGGTACCCAGGCGCAGCCTCGGCTCCCACTCGGCGACCAGCGCGAGCGGGGTGAAGGCGTCGGTACCCGCGGTCTCGGCCGACCAGACGTCGGTGTAGCCGAGATCCGGCAGGGACCTGACCAGGTCCCGGTGCGCGGTGAGGGGGACACCGGTCAGTGGCAGGGTGATTCCCCAACGAGACATCCGAGACATCGCTGATATCGCTGACATCGCTGCGCTCCTAGACCGTTACCTGCGGAAGGATCATCGCGCCGCCGTCGACGACCAGGGTCTGCCCGGTCATCCAGGCCGAATCGTCGCCGGCCAGGAACAGCGCGGCCTTCGCGATGTCCTCCGGCTCGCCGATCCGACGCAGCGGCAGCGCGGCGTTGAGCTGCTGTTCGAAGTTCTCCCACAGCGTCTTGGCCAGGTTCGTGCGCACCACGCCGGGCGCGATCGCGTTCACCCGGACGCGGGGTGCCAACTCGGCGGCGAACTGGCGGGTGAGATGGATCACCGCAGCCTTGGTGGCGTTGTAGAAACCGATGCCGGGTTCGGTGCTCAGGCCGCCGATCGAGGCGATGTTCACGATCGTGCCGCCGTGCTCGGACAGCCACGCCCGCCAGGCCAGCTGGGTCCACAGCACGATGGACAACTGGTTGACCTCGAAGGTCTTCTGCGCCCTCGGCAGGTCGATGTCCACCAGCGGGCCGTAGTAGGGGTTGGTGCCGGCGTTGTTGACCAGGATGTCCAGCGAGCCGAAGGCGCTCACGGTCGCGGCCACGCAGTCCTGCGCCTGGTGTGGATCGGCGACGTGCGCGGCCGTGGCGAGCACCTTGGCGGCCGGGTGCGCGGCGCGGATCTCCTCGGCGACCGCGTCCAGCGCGTCCTGCCTGCGTGAGGAGAGCACCACGTTGGCACCCCGCGCGGCCAGCCCGAACGCGATCGCCCTGCCGATACCTCGGGACGCTCCGGTCACCAACGCGGTCTTACCCGCGACGCTCGTGTCCACCCGTGCCTCCTTGCCAGCGAACCAGGTCGTCCGTACGGTACTACATACCGACTAGTCGGTATACAGATTCCCTCTGGAGGTGCCATGCAGCTACGCGGCAAGGTCGCGGTCATCACGGGCGCGGCGGGCGGTATCGGCTCCGCGCTGGCTCGCCGGTTCGCCGCGGCCGGCGCGGCCGGCATCGTGCTGTCCGATGTGGACCATGAGGCGGCCGGGCGGATCGCCGAGGAGATCGGGGCCGAGGGCGGCAAGGCCGTCGCCATCGCCGCGGACGTCTCCGACGAGGCCCAGGTCGCCGAGCTGGTCGCCGCTAGCACGGCCGCGTTCGGCCCGATCGACCTGTTCTGCTCCAATGCCGGCATCGCCACCGGGGTCGGCCTGGACGCCAAGCCGCAGGACTGGGCGCGGTCCTGGTCGATCAACGTGGTCGCGCACGCGCACGCCGCCAAGGCCGTGCTGCCCTCGATGCTGGAGCGCGGCAGCGGTTACCTGTTGCAGACCGTGTCCGCCGCCGGTCTGCTCAGCTGCGCGGGCGACGCACCGTATTCGGCGACCAAACACGCCGCGCTCGGACTGGCCGAATGGCTGTCGATGACCTACGGCAGCGCCGGGATCAAGGTGAGCGTGCTGTGCCCGATGGGCGTGCGCACCAACATGTTGATGCCGGGGGTGGCGGCCGGCAACGCATCGGCGCTGGCGGTCGCGTCGAGCGGGCCGATCCTGGAACCGGCCGAGGTCGCCGACATCGTGGTCGCCGGACTGGACGCGGAGCGGTTCCTGATCCTGCCGCATCCGGAGGTCGGCAAGATGTACGCGCACAAGGCGGCCGACCCCGATCGCTGGCTGGCCGGGATGCAGCGCGCCTACGGCGAGCACCCGAAGGCCGAGGCCGCGTCCTGAACGCGCCCGGTCGGGCCCGCTCCCGGACATCGGGAGCGGGCCGACCGGCAGGCGAGTCAGGCGCCCAGGGTGTGTTTGAGCCAGTTCAGTTGCAGCAGCATGAAGTTCTCCGCCTCCCGCTCGTCGGTCGGGCTCATGTGGGTCACCCCGGACAGCGGCAGCACGGTGTGTGAACGCCCGGCGGCCAGCAGCGCCGAGGACAGTCGCAGGGTATGCGCGGCGAACACGTTGTCGTCGGCCAGACCGTGGATCAGCAGCAGCGAACTACGCAGTCCCGCCGCGTCGCCGATCAGCGAATTGCGTTGGTAGACCTCGGGATTCTCCTCCGGATGCCCGAGATAGCGCTCGGTGTAATGAGTGTCGTAGAGCCGCCAGTCGGTGACCGGCGCGCCGGCCACGGCGGCATGGAACACGTCCGGACGGCGCAGCACGGCGAGCGCGGCGAGATAGCCGCCGTAGGACCAGCCGCGAATGCCGACCCGGCCGGTGTCCAGATCGGAATACTGCGCGGCGACCGCGTGCAGGGCGTCCACCTGGTCGGCGAGGGTGACCTCGGCGAACTCGTGGAAGACGGCGCGGTCCCAGTCCGGGCCCCGGCCCGGCGTGCCCCGGCCGTCGACGATCAGCACCGCGAAACCCTGGTCCGCCAACCACTGCGGCGTCAGGTACGCGTTGCGCGCCTGCAACACGCGCTGGCCGTGCGGACCGCCGTACGGGTCGAGCAGCACCGGTAGCCTCGCCGAACCCGGCTGGTGACCGGCGGGCAGCAGCAGCGCGCAGCGCAGCGCCCGCTCGCCGGCCGTGAGCAGGATGGGATTCGTGCTGATCCCGGAGGGAATCGCCAGCGAGGTGATCTCGGCGGCGACCTCATCGCCCTGCCGGATGATGGTCACCGGGCCCTCGTGATCGAGACTCCAGGACACCTGGACCAGGGTGTTCCCACCGCGCACCGCACTGTGCATCCCATCGGTGCCGCTCACCTGGCGAAGCGTCGGCGCCCCGGTGTGGCTCGCGGTGAACACCTGGATCTGGGTCGAGTCGGCGTGCGAGGCGGTGAACAGGACGTCGTCGGCGTTGACGTCGATCACCGACCGGACCTGGACATCCGGTGGGGTGATCGGCTCGCCGTCGACGGTGAGCCGGTAGCCGCCGTCCCGGACGGCGATGGTGACCAGCCTGCCGTCCGGGGTCAGTGCCGGCACGCCGGGCGCCACGTCGACCCAGTGCGGGTCGGTCAGTTCCTGGCGGACGGTGCCCGTGCCGGTCGCCGGATCGACCGAGACGACCAGCAGCCGCCGCTGGTCGCGGGGCTGGAGCGCGATCAGCGGATCACCCGCGACCGACCAGTGCACGCTGGTCAGGTAGGGCAGCGCCGCGTTGTCCCACTCGACCGGGGTGCGGCTGCCGTCGAGGCCGAGCACGGCGAGGGTGACCGTGACGTTGGTCGTGCCGGCCGCCGGGTAGGCCACGGTGTTCACCGGCTTGTCCGGATTGGCCGGGTCCGCGATGTGCCAGCGCGGCACCTCGGTCCGGTCGGTGCGCGTGGCGAGCAGCCGGGTGCCGTCCGGGGACCACCAGTAGCCACGGGTGCGGTCCATCTCCTCGGCGGCCACGAACTCCGCCACCCCCCAGGCCACGTCCGGCCCGTCCGGGGCGAGCAGCAGCCGGTCACCGCTGCCGTCGGTCGCGCTG
>CAJCJE010000261.1 GCA_903970565.1 Candidatus Melainabacteria bacterium
CGCCTGACCAGGGCGGGTAGCTGAGCAACAACGCCCCCGTTCACCGGTCGGCCCGGCCGGGGCCGGGCATCGGCTACCGTGCAGGGCGTGCAGACCGCGTCCGATGAGCCCGCCGAGGCCGAGGCAGCCCCGCCGGGCCTACCGCTGACCGGGGAGCGCACCGTGCCCGGCGTGCCGGAGGAGAACTACTGGTTTCGACGCCACGAAGCGGCGTATCTGGCGCTGCGGGAGCACTGCGTCGGCGCGGTGGTGCTGGAGGCGGGCTGCGGTGAGGGCTACGGCGCCGACCTGCTCGCGGGCGTGGCGAAACGGGTGGTCGCGCTGGACTACGAGCAGCAGACCACCGAACACGTGCTGGCCCGCTATCCCGCGCTGAATGTGTTGCGCGGCAACCTGGTCACGCTGCCGATCGCCACCGGCACCATCGACGTGGTGGCCAATTTCCAGGTACTGGAACATCTGTGGGACCAGGCGGGTTTCCTCGCCGAATGCTTCCGGGTGCTGCGCCCCGGTGGCAGCCTGCTGCTGACCACCCCGAACCGGATCACCTTCTCCCCCGGTCAGGATCGGCCGGTCAACCCGTACCACACCCGCGAACTCGACCCGGCCGAACTGGCCGAACTGCTCACCGAAGCCGGCTTCGCCGTCGACTTCCTCGGCGGCCTGCACCACGGTCCCGCGTTGGTCGACCTCGACCGGGCCTACGGCGGCTCGTTGATCCAGGCCCAGCTGGACGTCGTGCTCGGCTTCCTACCCGGCCGGGCGACGTGGCCGGCCCAGCTGCTCGCGGACGTGGACTCGGTGCGCGCCAACGACTTCCTGCTGCACGATGACGACGTCGAGGCCAGTCTCGATCTGGTCGCGGTGGCCAGGGTGCCCGCGTGAGCGAGCAACCGGTCGGTACCTTCTGCCTCGTCCTGCACAGCCACCTGCCCTGGCTGCCGCATCACGGGAGCTGGCCGGTCGGCGAGGAATGGCTGTACCAGGCGTGGGCGCATTCCTACCTGCCCGTGGTCGACCTGCTGCGCCGGTTCGCCGAGGAGGGCCGGCGTGACGTGCTCACCCTCGGTCTGACCCCGGTGCTGGCCGCGCAGCTGGACGACCCGTACTGCCTGCGCGGGTTCCATGACTGGCTGGGCAACTGGCGGCTGCGCGCGGACTACGCGGGAGTGCGCTGGCACGGCCGTTGGCAGCCCGGTCGCGAGTTGCAGGAGCTGGCCGCCGCCGAGCACCGCGCCGGCGACGCCGCGCTGGCCGAGTTCGAGAACCACTGGCGGCACGGCTTCTCCCCGGTGCTGCGCCCGTTGCGGGAGTCCGGGGTGTTGGAACTGCTCGGCGGCCCGGCGACGCATCCGTTCCAGCCGCTGCTCACCGACCGGGTGCGCGGTTTCGCGCTGCGCACCGGCCTGGCCGACACCGCGCTGCGGCTGGGCAGCGCGCCGGGCGGGATCTGGGCGCCGGAATGCGGCTACGCGCCGGGCATGGAGGCCGACTACGCGGCAGCCGGCGTCACCCACTTCCTGGTGGACGGTCCTGCGCTGCGCGGCCGGACCGAGGCGGCCCGGACGGTCGGCGGGACCGATGTGGTCTGTTTCGGCCGGGACCTGGAAGTCACCTACCGGGTGTGGTCGCCGAAGGCCGGCTATCCGGGTTCGGCGGAATACCGCGACTTCCACACCTACGACCACCCCTCCGGGCTGAAACCGAGCCGGGTCACCGGCCGGCAGGTGCGCGCGGAGGACAAGCAGCCCTACCGGCCGGACCTGGCCGCCGGCGCCCTTCGCCGTGACGTCGCGGATTTCGTGGCGACCGTGCGCAACCGGCTGGCGGCCCTGGCCGACCGGACCGGCGAACCCGGCCTGGTGGTCGCGGCCTACGACACCGAGCTGTTCGGCCACTGGTGGCACGAGGGACCGGCCTGGCTGGAGGGCGTGCTGCGCGCGCTGCCCGAGGCCGGGGTGCGGGTGAGCACGCTGCGCGGCGCGCTGGCGGCCGGTCACCTCGGCTCGCCGGTCGAATTGCCGGCCTCGTCCTGGGGTTCGGGCAAGGACTGGCGGGTCTGGGACGGCGCGCAGGTCGCCGATCTGGTCGCCGACGGCGCCGACCTGCAACAGGACCTTCTGTCCACAGTGGACAAGTTTGGTACCGCGTACCGCGATCCGGTGCTGGACCAGCTGACCAGGGAGGCACTGCTGGCGCTGTCCAGCGACTGGGCCTTCATGGTCACCAAGGACTCCGCCGCCGACTACGCCCGCCGCCGCGCCCGAGGGCACGCCGAGCGCTTCGCCGAACTGGCCGGGCGGCTGCGCGAGGACCCGACCGGTCTGAGGCAACGGGCGCGGAGACTGCGCGCGCAGGACGGCCCGTTCGGCCAACTCGACGCGCGCGGCCTCTGACCGGTCACCACAGGCGCCGGTCACCACAGGCGCCGTAACGCGAATCGGCGCCGGAAGGATACCGGCGAGTAGGTCCGGTCGGCGAAGTGCGAGGATCACACGGGTCATGCGGGTTCTGATGTTGTCCTGGGAGTACCCACCGGTGGTCATCGGCGGGCTCGGCCGGCATGTCCACGCACTGGCCCGGCACCTGGTCGCCGCCGGGCACGAGGTCGTGGTGCTCT
>CAJCJE010000262.1 GCA_903970565.1 Candidatus Melainabacteria bacterium
GCGCCCGCCGCGCAGTTGGGCGCCGGCCAGACGCTGAGCCTTCAGGTGACCGGGGTGGCCGACATCCCGACCAGCGTGACCGCGGTCGTATTGAACGTGACCGTCACCAATCCGACCCAGGGCAGCTTTCTCACCGTCTACCCGGACGGCCCCGAACTGCCCACCTCGTCGAACCTGAACTTCACCGCCGGGGAGACCACCGCCAACCTGGTGACGGTTCCGGTGACCGACGGCATGGTCGACTTCTACAACCTCAACGGATCGGTCGACGTGCTCGCCGACCTGTTCGGCTACTACACCAGCGGCACCGGTGACACGTTCACCCCGGCCGGCCCGACCCGGCTGTTGGACACCCGAGCCGGCATCGGCGCGCCGACCGCGCAACTGGGCCCCAAGGGCACCCTCAGTCTGACCGTGGCTGGCGTCGGCGGCGTCCCGTCGAACGCGACGGCGGTGGTGCTGAACGTGACCGCGGTCAGCCCGACCGCCTCCAGCTACCTGTCGGTCTACCCCGACGGGGTGGCGCAGCCGACCGCGTCGAACCTGAACTTCGGGCCCGGCCAGACCATCGCCAACCTGGTGATCGTCCCGGTGGTCGACGGGAAGGTGAACTTCTACAACCTCAACGGGAACCTCGACGTGCTCGCCGACCTGTTCGGCTACTTCACCACCGGCTCGGGTTCCACCTTCACCCCGACCAGTCCGTCACGACTGCTGGACACCCGCAACGGCCTCGGCCCGCTGGGCGCCAACCAGTCGCTGAGTCTCCAGGTCGGCGGGGTCGGGAGTATTCCGGCCGACATCACCGCCGTGGTGCTGAACGTGACCGCGGTGAACCCGACCCAGGGCGGCTTCCTGTCCGTCTACCCGGACGGTCTGCCGCAGCGGCCGACCGCGTCGAACCTGAACTTCAGCGCGGGCGAGATCATCCCGAACCTGGTCACGGTACCGGTGACCAACGGCAAGGTCGACATCTACAACCTCAACGGATCGGTCGACGTGCTCGCGGACGTGTTCGGCTACTACACAAGCTAGTTCGGCCGCACGTCGATCCACGATGCCGAGCACGCCACGTGCTCGGCATCGTGGTCCGAACCGGTTTCGCGTAGTGGCATCGGGCCACCGCCCAGGCGGTTGGCTACGGTGACCCGGTGCGCGCGACGACCGGGCTTCGACATCGGGCCGGCCCACCGGTTCTGATGGCCGGTGGGCTGGCCGTGGTCGGGGTGGCCGGTTACGGCTTCGTCGCACTCTCCGGCCACACCCTGCCGGCGAAGGACGCGGCCGGGGTCGCCGCCCTCTACCTGTTGATCAACCTGATCGGGCCGGGCGTGTTCTCCGCCCTGGAACAGGAGACCAGCCGCACGGTCAGTGCCGAACTCGCCACCGGCGGCTCGATCCTGGCCGTGCGCCGCCGGGCGGCCACGGTCGGCCTCGGGCTGCTGCTGGCGCTGCTGGTCGTGCTGGCCGGGCTCGCGCCAGTGCTGGTGCCCACCACGTTGGGCGGCAACACCGGCCTGTTCGGCGCGCTGGTGCTCGGCACCGTGACCTCCGGCCTGGTCTACCTGGCACGCGGCCTGCTGGCCGGCACCCGGCGCTTCACCGGCTACGCGGTGACCCTCGCCGGTGAGGGCGTCACCCGCCTGCTGCCCTGCGTACTGCTCGCCCTGTTCGGCGCGGCCAGCGCGACCGGGTACGCGGTGGCCTTCGCGCTGGGTTCGATGTTCGGCGCGGCAGCGGCCTGGCCCTGGCTGCGCAACCTGGCCGCCGCCACGCCAGCAGCCGACGCGCTGCCCACTACCGGCGCCGCGCTGCCCACTACCGGCGCCACCATCCCGGCAACCGCTGCCGCCGGCCCGACGGCCGAGGGGGGGCCGCGCTCGTCGGCCGCCGGGATGACCCACCGGCTGCTGCTGCTGGTCGGCTCGACCACGATGTCCCAGCTCCTGGCCAATCTGGCGCCCATCGTGGTGGCCGGCAGGCTCACCGGGAACGCGCCGGTCGCGGCGGCGTTCACCTCGGCGTTCGTGCTGGCCCGGCTGCCGCTGACCGCGTTCACCCCGGTCCAGGCGCTGATGCTGCCGACGCTCACCGCGGCGGCGGCCAGGGGCGAGGTGGCCACGGTGCGCCGCAGGCTGGGCCTGATCGTGGCCGCCGCGGCCGGGGTCGGCCTGCTCGGCACGCTGGCCGCCGGCACGCTGGGGCCGTGGGCGGTGCGGGTTCTGTTCGGCGCCAAGGTCGACCTCGGCTGGCCGGTGCTGACCGCGTTGGGCGCGAGCACCCTGCTGCTGATGCTCGCCCTGGTCCTGCAACCCGGTCTGGTGGCCCTGCGCCAGCACCGGATGGCGGCCGGGTCCTGGCTGACCGGCGCGCTCGCGCTGACCGGGCTGCTGTTGCTGCCCGGCGATCCGCTGCACGCGGCGATCATCGCCCAGCTGGTCGGCTCCGCGCTGGTGGTGGTCGGCATGGCCGCGACCCTGTTCGTGGTCGTCGGCCGCAGCTCCGGGACATCCGCGATCGTGGCGCAGCCGGTGCCGATGTCCGCGACGGCCGTTTCGGCGACCGCCGACCAGCCGCCGACCGCCTGATCTACGCTGTCTCCGTGCCGAAAGACGCCCACCGGGACAGAGCGCTGATCGTCGTGCCTGCCTGGAACGAGGAGCAGTGCGTCGGCGCCACGATCGCCGAGATTCACCGGGCGCTGCCCGACGCCGCCGTACTGGTGGTCGACGACGGCTCGACCGACCGGACCGTCGCGGTCGCCAGGGCGGCCGGCGCCCGCGTGCTCGAACTGTCCTACAACCTCGGTGTCGGGGGCGCGATGCGCGCCGGCTTCCGCTACGCCGTGCGCAACGGCTACACCGCCGCCGTCCAGGTCGACGCGGACGGCCAGCACAACCCGCACGACCTGCCGGTCCTGCTGGCCAAGCTGGCCGAGGCGGACGTGGTGATCGGCAGCCGGTTCGCGGTCAGGGACGACTACCAGGTCGGCGGACCGCGCCGCTGGGCGATGGTGTTGCTGGCCAAGGTGATGTCCCGGTTGGCGCACACCCGGCTGACCGACACCACCTCCGGTTTCCGAGCGACCGGACCGCGCGCGCTGCCGCTGTTCGCGGAGCACTATCCGGTGGAGTACCTGGGCGACACGGTGGAGTCGCTGGTGATCGCGCTGCGCGCGGGCTGCCGAGTGGTCGAGGTGCCGGCCAGGATGCGGGCCCGGCGCGGCGGCCGGCCCAGTCACCGGCCGATCAAGGCCGGTATCTACCTGGTTCGGGCCACCTTCGCGCTGCTGCTGGCCCTGGTGCGCCGGTGGGACGTCACGGTCGACCTGCCGCCCCTTCCGGTGCTGCCCGAGGTCGAGAGCGGGATAACCCAGTGAACTCGTATCTGGTCGCGCTGGTCGGCAGCCTCCTGGTGCTGGCCGGCATCTTCGAACTGCTGCGCCGCCGCCAGCTCAGCGAGAAGTACGCCGTGCTGTGGCTGGTGGTCGGCGTGCTGCTGCTGGTGCTGACGATCTTCCCGCGCCTGCTGTCCTCGGTCAGCCGCGCGGTCGGCATCGCGATCCCGACGAACCTGTTGTTCTTCGTCGGCATCGTGTTCCTCATCGGCGTCTGCCTGCACCTGTCCTGGGAGATGTCCAGGCTGGAGAACGAGACCCGCAAGCTGGCCGAGGATCTGGCCATCCTGCGCCTGGAACTGCTCGAACTGCGCGGCGGCGAACCCCGGTACCCCGAACCGGGACAGCAGGAGCTGGTGGCCGACGAGAGCGCCGGCCGGCCGGCGCAGGACTGACCGCGGCCAGGGTGGAGAGGGTTTTTCGTTGAGCACCGCGAACATCGTGGACATCCTCATGCCGTACTACGGCGACGTGCCGCTGATGCAGGCCGCGGTGCGCAGCGTGCTCGCGCAGGACGATCCCGGTTGGCGGCTGACCGTGGTGGACGACGGCCGCGCGGCGGGCGTGCCGGAGTGGTTCGCCGGCATCGACGACGACCGGGTGCGGTATCTGCGCAACGAGCACAACCTCGGCGTCACCGGGAACTTCAACCGGTGCCTGGAACTGGTCGAACACGAACTGGTCGTCCTGCTCGGCTGTGACGACCTGCTGCTGCCGAACTACGTGCGCACGGTGCTCGGCGTATACGCCGACGTGCCGGACGCGGCCGTGGTCCAGCCCGGCGTGGTGACCATCGACGGGGCCGGCCGGCCGGTGCGCACGCTGACCGACGAGGCCAAGCGCCGGCTCTACGCGCCCCGGTTCACCGGCCGCTGCGAACTGGCCGGACAGCCGCTGGCGGTGAGCCTGCTGCGCGGCGACTGGCTGTACTTCCCGTCGCTGTGCTGGCGCGCCGAGGCCATCGCCGGCCTTCGCTTCCGCGCCGATCTCGGCGTGATCCAGGATCTGGCGTTCCTGCTCGACCTGGTCCGCCGGGACGGCAAGCTGGTCGCCGAGGACACCGTGTGTTTCCGGTACCGGCGGCATCGGGGCAGCGAGTCGGCCACGACCGCCGTGCAGGGCTCCCGGTTCGTCGAGGCCGGTGAGTTCTTCGCCGACGCGGCCGAGGAGATGGCCGACCACGGTTGGCCCAGGGCCGCCAGGGTGGCCCGGCGGCACCTGTCCTCCCGGCTGTTCGCGCTGACCATGCTGCCGCAGGCACTGCGCCAGCCGGGCCGCCCCGCGGTCGGCGCGCTGGCCGAGCACGTGTTCGGCACTCCGGCGGCCGGGCTCGGTCGCCGACGCGGGTCGGTATGGTCCCACCATGCCAACGACTGAAGCCACCGAAGGTTCGGACTACACCGACCGGCTGGTCCGCCTGCAACAGCCACTGTGGAAGCGCGCGCTGGACGTGCAGGCGCCGTACCGGTGGAACGTTCGGCGGTTGTTCGGTGACCGGGAGGTGCTGGACGTCGGCTGCGGCATCGGCCGCAACCTCGCCCACCTGGCCCCGCGCGGGGTCGGCGTCGACCACAACGAGACCTCGGTGCGGTTGTGCCGGGAGCGCGGGCTGACCGCGTTCAGCACCGCCGAGTTCGGCAAGACCGACTACGCCAGGCCCGGCCGGTTCGGCGGTCTGCTGGCCGCGCACCTGATCGAACACCTCACCCGGCCGGTCGCGGTCGAGGTGCTGGCCGGCTACCTGGACTACTTGGCTCCCGGCGCGCGGGTGGTGTTCATCTGCCCGCAGGAACGCGGCTACGCCACCGACTCGACGCACGTCACCTTCACCGACTTCGACGGTCTCGAAGACGTCGCCGGCCAACTCGGCCTGCACGTCGTCCGGCGGTTGTCCTTCCCCCTGCCCCGAGTCGCCGGACCGGTGTTCCCGTATAACGAATTCATCCTGCTGGCGACCAAACCCGCCTGAGCGCAGGCTTCTCATCTCGGCTGTTGTCCGACATCGGATCGTGCGCGGAGATGTGTCTTGTTATACCGATACCGATGGGCGTGCCCGTCTGGCAGGATGGCGGCTGGTGCGGGGATTCTCTTACATGTGTCAGGGGGCTCCTTCCTCATGAAACCTGTCAGATCCGGCGTGCTCGTGGCCGGCATGGCCGCGCTCGCCCTGAGCTGCGGCGCGTTACCGGCGCAGGCCGCGCCCACACACTCGACAACGCCGAGACCGGCCGCCGGCACCACGGCTCCCACCGGCTCGACGTACACCCCGGTGGCGCCGCAACGCCTGTTGGACACCCGCAGCTTCAACCAGCAGATCCCGGCCTACTCAGGTCTCGGCCTCGGTATGCCCGACAGCGTCCCGACCAACGCGACCGCCGTCGTACTGGACCTCGTCGGAACCGACAGCGTCGCGGGGACGTACCTGTCCGTCAGCCCGGCCGGGCCGCCGCCCGCCACTCCGGTGTCGAACCTCAATCTGGCCGCCGGCGAAACCAGGGCGAACCTGGTGACCGTCGAGATCGGCATCGACGACGAGCAGAGCGTGACGATCACCGCAGGCCCGGCCGCCGTGGACGCGATCGTCGACCTGGAGGGCTACTACGCGCCGGACACCGGAGCCGGCTTCACGCCCATGACACCGACCAGGGTGCTGGACACCCGGACGGGCGCGCCGGTCGGCCAGGGTGTCACGCAGGTTCTCGACCTCTCCGCCCAGGTTCCGGCCGGCGCGACGGCGGCCGTGTTCAACCTGACCGGTCTGGACGCGACCACCGGCACGTACGTCACCGCGTTCCCGGACGGCACGACCCAGCCCGTGGCATCCAACCTGAACCTGGCGCCCGGCGTGATCACGCCGAACCTGGTCACCGTGGCGATCAGCCCAGACCGCAAGGTCGACCTCTACAACGCCTACGGCTCGGTCGACCTCGTCGCCGACCTCGCCGGCTACTACGCCCCCGGTTCCGGGCAGTCGTTCTATCCGCTCTCGCCGATCCGGGTGCTGGACACCAGGGACGCGAACGGCAACCCGCTCAACCCGATCAGCCAGAACCAGAGCCGGACGCTGGACCTGAGCCACTGGCTGCCCTCGACGGCGACCGCGACGGTGTTCAACCTGACCGGTACCAACGTCACCCAGGCCACGTTCCTGACCGCGTCCCCGGACGGCACGCCCCGGCCGGTGGCGTCGAACCTGAACCTGGTGCCCGGCCAGACCTCGGCCAACCTCTCGGTGGTGGCGCTGAACCCCGGTCAGGTCGTGGACCTGTACAACCTCAACGGACAGGTGGACGCGATCGTCGACCTCTCCGGCTACTTCGCCCCCTGACCGAGCGGTGGGGTGGCCGGCGAACTCACCGGCCATCCCACCGTTCCGGACTGTCCACTGTGGTCGCTGCGGGGCTAGCTTCCGCAGCCGGTCACCCGGTAGAGCCTGAGGTCGGGGCCGGCCGAGTCGACCAGCTGGAATCCGGGATTCGGGCCGGGGTCGGCAAAACCGGGGTAGGCATGGACCCTGGCGTCCACATCGGGCCCGCTGACCCAGAACCGGCCGTTGCCGATCAGCAGGTAGCCGACGTGCAGTTGGCGGACGGCCGGGCACACGGCCGGATCGGTGCCGAGGTCGTCGAGGTGCGCGGCGAGCAGGTCCTGCGCGGGCGAGGTGTTGATTCCCAGGTGCGCGAACAGGGTCCGGCGATCCGCCAGTGCCCAGAGCAGCGCGCTGCCGTCCCACGGATTGTCCGCGACCACCGAGCCGGCCGGGATGTCCTGCTTGATCCGCGCGTAGAAAGCCTGTTCGGCCGGGTTGACCAGCCAGCCCTCCGGGTTGTACCCGGTCAGCGTGTCGGTTCGCCGGAAGGTGAGCTGGGCGACGTGGTCGCGCAGGTACAAACCCTTGGTGCCGATGAGGACCAGGATCAGCACGATGACCGTGGCCAGTCCCGTTCGGACCGGTCGCCGGGCCCGCGGCACCCGGTCGGAACGGTCCAGCAGCACACCGAGTTTGCCGGCCAGGAAGATGATGCCGGCGACCGCGAGCGGCACGGTGGTGATCGGCAGCATGGCGGCCAACCGATAGGCGTCGTTGTACCAGTAACCGGTGAACTTCTGGGTGTCCGGCCGGTTGATCGCGGCGGTCACCACGTACAGGAACGCGGACACCGCGTAACCGGCCACCACCCAGCGCAGGGTGACCTGCCAGCGGCACAGCACCAGGCCGATGAGGACCAGCGCGGAGAGCACCCAGAGCGCGGCGAAGCCGTTGGTGAAGGTCGGCCCGCTGGCCGCGTTCGCCACCACCTGACCAACGGCCTGCGCGGGGGTTTCGAAGGACGGCCAGTACATGGTGCGCACCGAGGCCAGCGCGGGCGTGGTGGCCACGAACCACCAGCCGGCGAGCGCGACGACGACCGCGAGCACGATCTCGGCGATGCCGCGCCACAGCGTGCCGTTGCGGTGCAGGGCAATCGCGCGGCGGCCGAGCGCGACCGCGATCGGGAACAGCGACAGCACGGCCAGGCTGAACAGCACGTTCGGCTGGGCGAACCCTCCGGCGAGCAGCACGACCGGCAGCAGCAGCCAGGCCCGGCCCCGGCCGATCGGGTCGGTCGGGGCGAGGCCGGTGATGGAGATGACCACGGCCAGTCCGGCCGGCGCGATCGACATGGCCAGCAGGTTCGGCCACAGGATGCCGAACCCGAGCAGTCCCCAGGGAAACGCGGTGAAGCCGATGCTGACCAGGCCGGTCAGCGCCAGCGCGATCCGGGACGGTCCGAAGATCTGCCTGGCCAAAAGCAGGCAGGACAGCGGCCACACCACGAGCACGGCGGCGGCGGAGAACATGTTGGCGGCCAACGGAATGGAGCTGCCGGTGCTCAGGACCACCAGCGAGGTCAGGTCGTGCCAGGCGGCCGGGTAGAACACGCCGGGAATTCCGGGCGTGCCCAGGGTGCCCATCGTCAGCGAGGAGCCGTTGCGGGTGTCCAGGATCAGCGCGACCGCGTTGTAGTGGAACACCGCGTCGTAGGTCTGGGACAGCTCGTCCGGATGGTGCAGGCCGAGCACCATGATCACCGCGCCGAGCGCGAGCGCCGGCAGCAGACCGAGGAAGGCGGTCAGCGTGACGCTGCGTGGGTCGGCGGTTCGAGCCGGCGCGCGGTGGCGCAGCGCGAAGCCGACCCCGGCGGTGATGACCGCGACCAGCAGGCAGACCACCAGCACCAGCGGCACCGACCAGCGCAGGCCCAGTTTCGCCGCGACCACCGCGAGTGTCGCGACCAGACCGACGCTGACCACCGGAGCGATCGCGGCAGCGGCGATTCCGCGCAGCCCGATGCCGTAGGTGACCAGCAGACCGGGCACGAGCAGCCACGCGAGACCGACGATGGCGACCCCACCGGCTTCCACCCAACTCAGCAACACAAGCATTTCCCCTGACAACACCTGGATCGCCCACCGTGGGCGTCGCGATGGAATGGGCGACAACGCACCTGTCGCGAGGGCACTGTACGCCGCCGTTGTCCGGGCCCGAGCAGCAGAACCGGCAGCCAGGACAACGGATCATTCCGGTAATTGGGACACCCGCAGTGTCGGCCAGTGTCGGCACGGAGAAAAACCCGCTGCCCCACGCGGGCAACGAAACGCGGCAACTGCCGAGGGGCAATAGTCTGACCGGATGCGCAATCCTCTGGGTGTGGCCATTCGCCGAGTCGGCCGGGAGCCGTGGTTTCCGCGTGCGTTCGGCTGGATAGTGCCGGTGGACACGCTGGTGCACCGGATGAGCGGTGGCCGGTTCGGCCTGACCGGTTTGGCCGGCGTCAACTCCCTGCTGCTCACCACGACCGGCCGGCGCAGCGGCGAGCCGCGCACGGTCGCGCTCACCTGCGCGCCCTACCAGGACGACTATCTGGTGGCCGGCTCCAACTGGGGCGGCGATCGGCATCCCGGCTGGTCGGCCAATCTGCTCGCCGAGCCGGCCGCCACCATCACCGTGCACGGCCGCGCCAGGCCGGTGCGGGCCAGGCTGCTGGCCGGGCCGGAGCGCGAGCGAATGTGGGCGGTGCTGGCCGCGCACTGGCCGCCCTACCACGCCTATGCCGCCCGCGCGGACCGCGAGATCCGGGTCTTCCTACTGGAACGCGCCTGACAGTTTGGGGCAGCCAGCGAATGCGGTGGCGGGCGGCGCGAATGCGGGCGAATTCTTCCTCCCGCGCCACGGGGTCCTCGGCTACGTTCTGAAACCAGACCCGTACCCCCCGCACCCAAGGAGATGCCGACCGTGGCACGGACCCAACTGGCTCAACTGATCGGGAAGATGGTCGCCGAACGCCGTAGCCGTGACCGCGCTGACGCGACACCGCGCCGGCAGGTCAGCAGGCGTGAGTTCCTCGCCAGGAGCGCCGCCGTCGGGATCGGGGCCGGCGCGGTCGCGCTGGGCGCCGGCGCGGCACTGCCCTCGGCGGCGGCAACCGCGACCGCGTCCACAACAGCGACCGGGCAGCGCCGGATCGCCATCGTCGGCGCCGGGATCAGCGGTCTCGCGGCTGCCCTGGAGTTACAGGACAAGGGCATCGCCGCAACGGTGTACGAGGCGAACACCAGGGTCGGCGGCCGGATGTTCTCGGCCGGGCCGGGCAGCTACTGGGACGCCGGCCAGGTCTCGGAGTGGGGCGGCGAGCTGATCGACACCGACCACACGGTGATCCAGAGTCTCGCCCAGCGTTTCGGTCTGCCCCTGGACGACCTGCACGCCGCGATGCCGGCCGGAGCCACCGACACCTACTTCTTCGACGGCCACTACTACCCCTACGCGCAGGCGTCCGCCGATTTCGAACCGGTGTACGCGGCCCTGCAGAAGGATCTCGACTCGTTCGACTATCCGGTCACCTACGACGCGGACAACACCCCGGCCGGGATCACCCTGTCCAACATGACCGTCTACGACTGGATCGAGAGCCGGGTGCCGGGCGGGCACCGCAGCACCTTCGGCAAACTGCTGGACGTCGCCTACAACATCGAGTTCGGCGCGCAGACCACCGCGCAGACCTCACTGGGCCTGCTCGGCCTGCTCGGTTACCAGGAGGCTCCCGGCGACTTCGACATGTTCGGTACCAGCGACGAGCGCTACCACATCCGGGGCGGAAACCAGCAGCTCCCGCGCGCCATCGCGGCCATCCTGCCCGCCGATGCCGTGCGGCTGGGCTGGCAACTGGTGTCGCTGGCGGTGGAAAACGACGGCACCCAGACGCTGACCTTCTCCGGCGAAGGCGGCACCAGGACGGTCACCGCCGACCACACCATCCTCGCCGTGCCGCTGGGGGTCATGAAGCGCATCGACTTCTCCAGGGCCCGGTTCGACGCGCGCAAGCAGGCCACGTACGCGGCGATGCCGATGGGCGTCAACGGCAAGCTGCAACTCCAGTTCGAGTCCCGGTTGTGGAACGGCACCGGCGCCTGGCCGGGTCGGTCGACGGGTGAGAGCTACGCGGACACCGGCTACCAGAACACCTGGGACGTCAGCAGGGCCCAGCCCGGCGCGCAGGGCATCCTGGTGGACTACCTCGGTGGTGACGTGGCGCGCTCGTTCACCCCGGACCGGCCGTTTCGCACCGCGAACGACCCAAGGACCCGGCAGTACGCGCGCCGGTTCCTGAGTCAGATCGAGCCGGTGTATCCGGGTCTGACGGCGCTGTGGAACGGCAGGGCGCTGATGTCGACCTGGTACCTCAACCCGTTCTCCTTCGGTTCGTACTCCTACTGGTCGCCCGGCTACTGCCAGCACTACGCCGGTTATGAGGGCGTCCGCCAGGGGAATGTGCACTTCGCCGGCGAGCACTGCTCGGTCAACTTCCAGGGCTACATGGAGGGCGGCGCCGAGGAGGGCCAGCGCGCCGCCGACGAGATCATCGCCGACCTCGGCAGGTAGCGAAACCCCGGCCGCGCCGGCCGATTCCGGTCGGCGCGGCCGGACTCTGGTTGGTTTGGCTCTGGTTGGCCGGATTCCGGGGCCGGACTCTGATTGCCGGCGCACCCTCGTGGGATGTCAAGGTCCGAAAGTCGGATCGCGGACCTACCGGTGGACCGTCGCCGCCACCGTCGGTCGCTCGGCCGGGATCATCGGCGCGCTCCGGCCACGATGCCCGCCCGACCTTGGCGAATGTCCGGCATCGATCCGTCGCCGGAGGACGGTGTCGCGGACCGGGACAACCGAATACGAGTCGGCGCGCCCACGGCCCGAACACGAATGACGTCAACGGTAGCGCAATTCGACTGATATTCGCGGAAATTATTCCTCCAGAAATTGCCGAAAAGCCAACTGTCAACTCGTCCTATGATCCAATAAACAAATAGTGAACTCAACCTGCGTATGGGTACACTCCCGCAGGTTGAACGGGTTGACGAACCAATGATCGTGCCGGTCGTCTGGCGCTGGAGATGAAAGCGGGTCCAGGGTGGGTATTCGCGCTGGTATTGGTGGGGTCGCCTCGACAGGTGCCGCCGCGCTGCTGGCAGTTACGGCGGTGGCGACACTGTCCGGGCCGGCGCTCGCCTCGCCGTCGGGTTCGGGCGCGCCGGATGTCGGGGCGAGTGGTGGCGGCGCGGTGATCGTGGTGCTGAAGAATCAGGACACCACCG
>CAJCJE010000263.1 GCA_903970565.1 Candidatus Melainabacteria bacterium
GGCATCCTCGGCGCCATCGGCGCCCGCCCCGCCGCCCGCCGCTGGGGCAGCTCCCGGGCCACGATCCTGCTCGCCCTGTGCCTGCTGCCCGCCGGGCTGCTCCTCCCGCTCACCGGTCCCGGTCTCGGCATCCTCTGGGCACTGGTCGCCATCGCTCTGCTCAGCGCCGGGGTGGTCGCCACCAACATCATCACCGGCACCTTCCGCCAGACCTACGTCCCGGCCGCGATGCTCGGCCGGGTCAGCGCAGCGGTGATGACCGCCGCGTTCGCCACCATGCCGCTGGGCTCCGTACTCGCCGGTGCCCTCGGCACCGCCCTCGGCATCCGTCCGACCCTGTGGCTGCTCACCACCGGCATCGGCGCGTGCGCATTCCTGCTGCTGTTCTCCCCGATGCGCCGCCTGCGCGACCTACCCACCCGCGCCTGGCACGACACCCCGGAACCGGATGGACAACGTCGCCGGCCCGAGTGATGTCCAACTCCGGACAGCCGGCCACCATTGTCCGCTGGTGTCTACGCTGGGAAGTATGTGCAGAAACATCACTGCCTTGCGCGGGCTGGAGCCGGCGGCGACGGCGGAGGAGATCCACGCGGCGGCCTTGCAGTACGTGCGCAAGGTTGGCGGTCTGTCGAGTATCTCCACGGCGAATCGGTCCGCCGTGGAGGCTGCGGTCGCCGAGATCGCGGCGACCACCACCCGGCTGCTGGCCGACCTGCCCGAGCGCAAGGTGCCGCCGAAATCCGTCCCTCCGCTGCGGCGACCCGAGGTGCTGGCCCGCATCGAAGCCCGCGGCTGAGCCTGCGGACGGTGAGCGCCTGCGTGTGGTCTACACCGGGCGAGCCGGTGAGCGGTCCCAGGGACGCTGCCGACTGATGACGCCGCTGACCGATCTCTCCATTCGTGACAATTAGCTTAAATTGGACATTGGCCAGCGTTGATGTTGCGCGAGACCCGATCGCCCATTCGTCGGCGTCGGATCATGAATACCGGTTGACCCGCCGGCATTCAACTACTTTAGGTGACAACCATTAATCCATTCGGTTGCTTTTGATTCAACGCCGACTTCGAGCCGACCAGCAAAGCGGCCCGTTTTCACAGGTCGCGGGCGTGGCTATTCAGCTGTGGCCTGAACGCCTGGTAGGGGCCGCTCGCTGGGTCGCAGTCGCCTTTGAGATGATCTTGGGGTGTCGGTTCCAGGATTGCCCGAGGGTGTGTCCCTTGAGGACGTCCTGGTCGAGCTGGTCGAGCTGAGGCGTGTAGTTGCCGCCCAGGCTGAGCGGATCACGGAACTGCAACGGCGACTGTCGGCGGATTCGTCGAACTCCTCACAACCACCATCCTCGGATGCGCCGTGGGAGAAGAAACCGGCGAAGAAGCGCTCGTCACGGGACCGTTCCGGGCGCAAGCCCGGCAAGCAGCCAGGCGCGTCGTCGGTGTCGCGGTCCATTGGTCGATGACCCGGATCGGATGGTGGTCATTGAACCCGAGCAGTGCGGAGAATGCGCCTCGCCGTTGACAGAGGCGGCCGAGTCCGGGCGTGATCGACGCCAGGTGGTCGATGTGGGGACGGTGCCACCACCGGAAGTAACCGAGTACCAACGAGTGTCCAAGCTCTGTCGGTGTTGCGGGGCGGTGACCACGCCGGACTGGAACGCCGTGCCCGCCACCGACCCGTGTCGGGACGTGGTGGCCGCGCCGGGGTCACCGGTGCGCATCGGCCCGGAAACCCTGGCCCGTGCAGCGTTGCTGACCTGCGGGCATTTCCTGCCGATCGGGCGGGCGCGGGCACTGCTGGAAACGCTGACCGGTATGGATGTCTCGACAGGGTTGCTGGCCGGAGTCCGTGGGCGCGCGGCCCGCACGTTGGAGAAACGGTTCGTGGCGCAGATGCAGGCGTTGTTGGCCACCGCGCCGGTGTTGCATGCTGATGAGACCACCGGTCGAGCCGCCGGCGCGTTGTCGTATGTGCATGTCGCGTGCACCGAGTACCTGACCCTGATGCACGTCGGTGGACGCACCCAAGGTGATATCGACGCCGGTGGTGTTCTGCCCGCGTTCAGCGGGGTGCTGGTGCGGGATGGCTATGCCGGCTACGAGCATCTGACGCAGGCCCCGCACGCGTGGTGCGGGGCGCGTTGGGTGCGGGACCCGCGATCGATTTCCGACGCCGACCCCGACGGGCAACCGTGGGCGCTGGCGATGGCCAACACCGTGATCGAGGCCCATCACGCGGCACGCGTCGCCCGCGAGCGCGGCGCGACGGCGCTGGACACGGCCGTGTTGGCCGGTATCCGCAACCACTACCTCGGCGCGTTGGCCCGAGGGCGAGACGACACCCTACGCAGCGAAACAGTGCCAGCCGTGAAACAGGCAGCCAACATTATCGCCCTGACCAGTGAAAACATCCTCTCTGAGGTGCAGATTCCCCGCAACCAGCATCAGGTGCTGATGTTGCCCATGTTTTGCGAGTCCTGCCGGGGGCGCGTAACCACAGGTGAGCGCCGTGCGAGGTGATCGGGGACAAGATCACCTCGCACGCTACCCGACTCAGTGCCTCGCCCGATTCATCCTCGTCAGGGTGAATTCTGGGCAGTGTATTGAACACGGACAGTCTTCGGTCGTGTTCGACCGGCGACCGTCCCGTCCTGAGGATCGGAACGCGGGTTGCTGAGGCAATCCACCATGACGCGACATCCCGGAGTGGCCACGTCGGCAAGCCGTGGCGTGCTCGCTCGGCGTCGTCGGGTTGATGGCCGAGGATCGTCGTCCGGCACTCGTGATCGAACATCTGTTCGAGTTGTCCACCGGTTTGTCCACACCTGTGGACGGATGATCGTGCCGGGTCCGCCTGCCCGACCTACTGCTGAACCGACCGCCGCGCACCACTCATACGTGTTCGGCGAACAGTTGCTGTTGCTGCGCGCTGCGACCGGGCCGCGCCGGCAGCTGGATATGGGCCTCGGTGCCCCCGGCAGGTCGGCGCGCCAGCCAGGCCCGGCCGCCGTGCGCGGTCACCACCTGTCGGACGATGGCCAACCCCAGGCCCGAGCCCGGCATCGACCGAGCATCGGCGGTTCGGTAGAAGCGCTCGAACACCCGATCCTGGTCGGCTGCGGGCACCCCCGGTCCTCGGTCGGCGACGACGATGTCGGCCAACCCCTGCTCGTAGCGGACATCGACCCGCACCGGATAGTCCGGTGGACTCCACTTGGCCGCGTTGTCCAGCAGGTTCAGCACCGCCCGCTCCAAGCCGGACCGCTTACCGAACACCATGATCGACTGATCGGTGAGGGTGAAACTCACCTCCGGCGTTCGGGTGCGGGCTCGGCCGACCGCCGACCGGACCACGCTGGCCAGGTCGAGTTCGGTGGCCTCGTCGGTGCTGCCCGGATCTCGGGCCAGCTCGACGACCTCCTCGATCAGGTGGTCAAGTTCGCCCATCTGGGCTTCGACGTCGGACAGCAACCGCGTCTTGTCCTCGGTGTCCAACTGGCGTGCCGGATTGCGTTCGGCCCGCAGCAGCAGGTCGATATTGGTCCGTAGGCTGGTCAGGGGGGTGGCCAGCTCGTGACTGGCGTCCTCGACGAGTTGGCGCTGCGCCTCGCGCGCCATGCCCAACGCGGTGAGCATCCGGTTCATGCTCGCCGCCACGCTCGCCACCTCGGCGGTCTCCCGTCGGGCGATCGGCACCGCCGCGCGCA
>CAJCJE010000264.1 GCA_903970565.1 Candidatus Melainabacteria bacterium
TGCGCGCGGCGGTCCTGTGCCAGCGGGTCCGGGCAGCCCTGCGGGACCTACCGACGCCGGGTACCGCAGACAGTCCGGCCGATCTGGCCATCCTGTGCCGGGCGGTCGGAAAGACCGGCTGAACCGACGTCCGCCGCCCGAGGTTGCCGCCGGTTGCGCGTGGTGAACCAGGTGATCGTGGCCGGCGCCACGCCGAAGCAAGAGACGAAGTGTCAACACCGGACCTGCTCCGTAGCGTCGGTGGTATGGGTCTTCGCACTCCCGACCGGTCGGACGCACCGGTCATCGTCGTGGGCGGTGGGCCGGTCGGGCTCATGCTTGCCCTGTTCCTCGATCACCACGGCCTCCGGTGCACGGTCATCAACGACGATCCGTCCCCCGGTGACCTGCCAAGGGGCAGCACACACAACGCACGCACGATGGAGCACTATCGTCGGCTGGGCATCGCCGAGGACGTCCGCGCACTCGGGCTGCCGCCGGATCACCCGACGGATGTGGTCTACTCCACCAGATACAACGGTTTCGAGCTGGCACGGCTGCCGATGCCGTCCTCGGACGACAAGCGTCGAGCGGTAGCCCACGCATCGGACATCGATCAGACACCGGAACCGCTGCACCGGGCCAACCAGATGTACGTCGAGCGGCTACTTTTCGACCGGGCACGGACGCGGCCCGGCATCACCCTGCGATTCGGTTGGCGGGTGACCGACATTCGGCAGGACGACTCGGGTGTTGAGGTACGGGCCGAGCACACCCTCGATGGCACCCCCCAGACCTGGCGAAGCGGGTATGCGGTGGGCTGCGACGGAGGCCAGAGCGCGGTTCGCGCGGCCATCGGTGTCCGGTATGCCGGAGACGGCGCGGTCGACCAGTCGATTCTCGGTCGCCGGGCCAGCGCGATCCACCTGCGGATGCCCACCCTGTATCGGGATTTCCTGGCCGGCCGGCGGGCCTGGAGCTACTGGGCCCTCAATCACGACCTGGCGATCAATCTCATCGCCCTGAACGGTCGAGACGAGTTCTTCCTGCTGACGAGTTCGGTCGATCCAACGGACCCCGATCCGAGCCGGGTCACCGAGCTGGTCCGGGGAGCGGTCGGCGCGCGCATCCCGGTGGAGGTCATCGGCCATCGAGCGTGGACTCCGGGACTCGCCCTGGTCGCGGAGCGCTTCGCCGACCGACGGGTGCTGCTGGCCGGTGACGCGGCGCACCTGTTCACCCCGACCGGCGGTTTCGGCATGAACACGGGCATCGACGACGTCGCCAACCTGTCCTGGAAACTGGCGGCCCGGCTGGCCGGCTGGGGTGGCGCGCGCCTGCTCGACTCCTACGAACCGGAACGACGGCCGATCGCGGTGCGCAACACCACTGCCGCCCGCCGGTTGAACAAGAACCTCGGCAACATCGAACTGGCTGCCGTGCTCGAAGAGGACTCCGCCCCCGGCCAGGTGGAGCGAACGCGGATCGGCGCTCTGCTGGCCACCTACGGCGAACAGTTCGCGTCGATCGGTGTCCAACTCGGAGCGCGATACGACGATTCCCCGGTGATCAGCACCGACAGCGAACCACCACCTGATTCGTCGATCAGCTATACCCCCAGCAGCGTGCCCGGCGGACGCTCCCCCCATGCGTGGTGCACCGAGCGACGCGGACGCGGTGACTCCCTGTTCGACCACTTCGGCACCGGATTCACCCTGCTACGGCTGGGATCGCGACCGCCCGGCGTCGCCGCCGTGGTTGCCGCGGCCAAGGCCGGCGGTATCCCCCTGACCGTGCTGACCATCGCAAGTGCGGCGATTCGCGACCTGTACGAGCGGGACCTTGCGTTGATCCGTCCCGATCAGCATGTCGCCTGGCGAGGCAACCAGCCGCCGACCGATGCCGGCGCGCTGCTCGCGCTGGTCACCGGCCGATGACGGGGCGGGCCCGCACGGGATTCTCCTCGGTACGGGACTGTCGTGCGAACAGACGGCTACGCCGTCACCGACAGCGCTGCCCGTAGTCCGTTGTCCAGCATCGCCGGCGGGTCGGCGGTCGGGCCGGTCCTGGCGGCGACGAAACCGTCCGGACGAACCAGCAGCGCACCGCCGTCCGCATGGCCGCGCAACTCGGTCCACGTTCCGTCCCGGTCCACCAGGTCGGTGCCGACCGCCGCGACGGTGATCCGAGTCCGGTAGCGGGTGGCAGCCGCCTCGGCCGCCGCCACCCACCCGTCGGCCGGACCGGAGGTGAGCAGCAGGAAGGCGCCCGGCACCAGCAGTGCGTGGGTACCCACCCGGACGCCGTCACGGTAGAGCCAGGCGTGCGGCATCCGGTGCCCCGGCCGCGCGGTCTGCACGTAGGCCAACCCCAGCGGGTCGGTTTCCGGCGGTTGGCTGCCGTCCGGCAGCACGAAACCGGCGTCCGCGTAGTCGTACCCCATCTCCAGGCCGAGGTGCGCGCTGGTGATGCGGTTGGTGTCGAAGTACTCGGCCAGCAGCGCACGGCGCAGCCTGCCATCCTCGGTGTCGGCGAACAGCGCGGTGAGCTGGGCCTTGTTCCACTCCGGGGCGGCACCGGCCACCACGCCGGTGCCCGCGCTGATCGCGATCTGGTTGAACAGCGAGAGCAGCGCGCGCTCCACCACCCGTTCGGCCACCGGCCGCCGTTCCCTCTGGTAGCCGTCCAACAGGTTCGGCCCGGCCGCGCCGGACAAGACGGCCGCCAGTTTCCAGGTCAGGTTGTGCGCGTCCTGGATACCGGTGTTCAGGCCGAGCGCGCCGGAGGGCGGGTGCCGGTGTGCCGCGTCGCCGGTCAGGAACACCCGGCCCACCGCGAACCGCTCCGCGACCGTGCCCTCGACCGGCCAGTGACTGATCGAGTTGATGTGCATCGGATACCCGTCCGGCAGCTTCAGCGTGTCGCGAACCATCCGTACCACCTCGGCGTCGGGCAGCTCAGCGCCGGACGGGCCGCCCGGCGGGCGGGCGAACATCAGCGTCCACTCCTCGGAGTGCCTGCCCCACTGCTTCGGCCCCATCGGCACTACGCCGCAGTGCTGGAGCCGGCCGTCCTCGGACAGGCTGCACACCCGGTTCACGATCGCGTCGTCGTGTTTTAGAAACGGGGAGAAGTCGGCCCGCACATGGAGGTTGATCCACTCCAGAAAGGTGGGCGTGCCGAGCATGGGCACGTCGAGCAGCGGGCCAACGGTCTTGCCACCGTCCGCGCCGATCAGATACCGCGCCCTGATCCGCAGCGTGCGGCCGGTGCGTCGTTCGGTCACCGTGGCGTCCACCCCGTCCGCGTCCTGACCGATCGCGTCGAGCTGGTGTCCGAAAAGGACTCCTCCGGGATTGCGCTCCTCGGCCTGGTTGCGTAGCAACGGCTCCAGCCAGCGCTGGCCGAGATTGCCGTGCCTGCTGCCGCACGCCAGCGCGTACCGCTGCGCGAGTTGGTGCCCGCCGTACGCGCCGGTGCGGTAGAGCACCTTCCGGTCGTAGGGCGCGTCGCCACCCAGGCTGGTCAGCCACACCATTGCCGAGGAGTTCTCCGGCGGGGAGCCCTCCCGGTAGATGGCATCGGCCAGTCCGTGCCGCGCGAGGATCTCCATCGTGCGGCCATTGAGGATGTGCGCCTTCGGATGCGGTGAAGTCGAGGGATGCCGCTCGATCAGCAGCGAAGGCACGCCGAGGTCGGACAGGAAAACAGACGCTGCCAGACCGGAGCCGCCTCCGCCGACGATCAGAACGGGCACCGTGAGGTCGGTCATCACAATCCCCTTCGCGCCGAGATTTCCCCTGTGTCCTGCCAGGTTCGACGCTACCCAGCCCGGACCCGCCCGGCGCTCCGCTTCTTGCCGTGGAACACCGGGGATGCACTCGGCCGCCCAGGGTGCGGCGCCGACTATCTCGTGCCGGTGGCTTCCGGGGTCCGCGTGGGATCGTCGTTCGGCGAAGACGTGGGCGCGGCGGCGCGGCGGCGTACCGCGAACTGCGCGAGCAGCGCGGCGACCAGTGTCGTGGCGGCGAAGGCCCAGTTCGTGACGGCGAAGGCGTGGGTGGCCGGCCCCTTGCCGGTGCCCGAGGCCAGGTCGAGATAGACCGTACCGAAGACGGCGATTCCCAGCACCCCGCCGACCTGCAAGGTGGTGTTGAACAGTCCGCTCACGTCGGCGGCGTAGCGATCGGTCACCGTGCTGGTCAGATGGGTCAGCATACCGCTGAATGCCGCACCGTAACCGAGGCCGCCGACGCCGAGCAGGGCGATCAGGAACACCCCACCGCCGCCGCCCAGCATCTCGCTCACCGCGATGCCCGCGAAGGCCACGGCAAGCAGCAGCGTGCCCAGCGGCGGGGCCAGCCGTCTGGCCCGGTCACCGGCACGCCCGAGCAACGGGCCGGCCACGCCGAAGGCAGCCACCCAGGACACCAGGGCGAGACCTGAGTAGGTCGGGCTCTTGCCGAGCCCCTGTTGCAGGAACAGCGCCAGGACGAACAGGATCGCGAAATAGGTTGCCCTGTTCATGGCCTGGGACGCCAACGCGAACGCGATCGGCGGCCTGCTCAGCAGCGGCAGCGTGATCAGCGGATAACCACCGCGCGCGACCAGTCGGCGCTCGGCCATCACGAACAGGGCGAACACGGGAACGCTCGCGACCAG
>CAJCJE010000265.1 GCA_903970565.1 Candidatus Melainabacteria bacterium
GTACGGACAGCACGATCGCCACCGCACCACGCAGACCCGCCGGCCGGCCGCGCAGCGCCCGGCCGAGTTCGCGCAGCAGCGCCAGCGGCAGAATTCGTGCGGTGTAGTCGCGTTCGGTGGACAGCGCGTCGTCCGCGCCGACCAGCTTGGCGATCGCGGCCTTGGACACGCCCTCGGCGTAGCTGCGGCGCCGCAGGTAGGACCAGCGCAGCCGATCCGCGCTGACCCGGTGATGCACCAGCGCGGCCGGTTCGAACAGGATGCGCGCGCTGGGATCGGCCTGCCGCAGCCGAATGCAGAACTCGGTTTCCTCGCAGCCCAGCGGCAGCGTGCCGATCCGGCCGATGCCCTCGGTGAAACCGCCGATCAGGCCGAACACCGAGGCGCGGAAGGACATGTTGCAGCCCATCACGTTGCGCACCGGCGCCAGGACACGCGGTTGGCCCTGGTAGCTACAGCCGACCACCCAGTCCAGTTCGCCGCGCGGCGGCCTCGGACCGGAGTCCGTCGCCGGCAGGGTCACCGGCCGCGCGCTCGGCCAGACCGGCGTTGCCGCGCCGCCGACCGCCTGGACCCTCGGGTCGGCGTATGGCGCGGCGAGCGCGGCCAGCCAGCCGGGCTCGGCGCGGGCGTCGTCGTCGAGGAAGGCGACCACCGCACCGGTGACCCGCGTCAGCGCCGTGTTGCGCGCCCCGGACAGGCCACGCTGTTCGGTGTTCTCCACCACAGTGACCACATCATCGTCCACTTGGGACCGAAGTCGGCCGGCGAGTGTCGGATTGTGGTCGACGACGACCAGGATCTCCGCGGGGGGCGGTTGCTGCTCACGCGCCGAGTCGATGGCGGCGAGCAGATCGTCCCAGCGGCGCTCGGTGTAGGCGCAGATGACCACCGACACCGAGGGCGGTACCGATCGCCGCAGGGCGGAGGGCGCACTGGTCGTCACCGGGTTGTCGCTCCACAATGGTCGTTGGTCACAAACCGTTTGCCGGTCACAGGCTCTTCTCGGGCAACATGCCGCCCGAGCGGGTACGGCCGTTCTCGACCGCGCCGGCCGGCCGGGTCCGGTGCTCGGCGATGCCCACCGGCCGGGTCCGACCCTCGCCGACGTTACCGGGACGGGTCCGGCTCTCGGCGGTGGTAGGCACCCTGGCCTGCTGATCGTGCTCGTCCTGCTTGTCCTGCGCAGCCTGCTTGTCCGGCACGGCGGCCTGGGCACGACGTCGTTCGGCCATGATCGTACGCAGTACCCGGTAGCCGTCGTGGAAGGTACGCAGGTTGGTCTGACCGTACATTCTGGACCGCTCGATGCTCGGCACCTCGGCGATCTTCAGACCGGCCGCGACCACCCGGCAGCTGATCACGGTCTCGATCTCGAAGCCGTCACACCAGATCATCTCATCCGTGCCGGCGGACAGTTCGGGCGAGGGCAGGTCCAGCACCGGCACCACGTCCCGCCAGAAGGCGTTGTAGCCATAGCACAGGTCGGAGAAGCTTGTGCTGAACAGCACATTGCTCAGTCCATTGAGGACGGAGTTGCCGGCCGTACGCAGCCGGGTGATGTCCTCACTGCCGGAGGCGTGTCGCTGCTCACGGTGGAACCGGGTGCCCTTGGCGAAGTCGGCGCCGTCGGTCAGCGCCTTGACGAACGCGGGGATCTCGGCCGGATTCGCCGAACCGTCCGCGTCGAACATCACCACGATGTCACCGGTGGCGGCGAGGAAGCCGCAGGCCAGGGCGTTGCCCTTGCCCCTGCGGGTCTGGTGGAGGATATGAGCGTCCGGCCGCAGCCGACGTGTCGTCTCGACGGTGCCATCGACCGAAGCACCGTCGACCAGGATGATTTCGTGTTCGGCGGGTAACTCGGGCAGCACAACTTCCAGGTTGCGCGCTTCGTTGCGGGCCGGAATCACGATGCTCAGGGTCGGACTGACGGTGCGCGCCATAGTAAGTCGATGCCTCACTTGTGAATTGGCTTCGAGATGTGGACGACCGAAGGTAGATATTTGGCCTATGCCCCTCATCGGGCGCCGCGACCACGTGCGGTGATGACGACGTTATGCGTTCGGGTGACCTTCACACCATAGAGTGTGACCCTGTTCACAAATTCATAACGTTAAGTAGTTATATTTGGCCAAGTAGCGATGCCCACGTTGCCTCCGCGAAACAGCTCGTTCATTCTTCGATCGACCACAACGCCGCGAGTGTCAATCCCCGGAAAGTCGTGCGTGCATTCTACGAATATACTGGAATGACGTACCGCTTAAGCGAGAAGAGAAGCCAATGAGCCGAACGACACCAGCGGTGTCGGTGTGCGTTCCGGCCTACCAGGCAGGTCGCCATTTGGCTACCGCCCTACGTAGTGTCCTCGCGCAGAACTTCTCAGATTTTGAACTGTTGGTCCTGGACAACGATTCCACAGACGACACCGCCGGGATAGTGCGCTCCTTCACAGATCCGCGTGTTCGGTTGGTGCGCAACGAGAAAACCATCTCGATGACGGCCAACTGGAACCGTTGCGTGGCACTGTCCCAGGCGCCGCTGGTCAAACTGCTCTGCGCCGACGATGTGCTGCGGCCGGACTGCCTGCGAGTCCAACACCAGGTGATGGCCGCCAATACCCGACTGTCGATGACGGTGTGCCGGCGCGATTTCCTGGACGCACGGGGCCGTCGGCTGGCCACCGGGCGCGGACTGACCGGCCTGATCGGCGAACACGACCGGGTCGCCGTTGCCAGGCGAGCGATTCGGCACGGCGGAAACCCGATCGGCGAGCCCGGCTCCGTGTTGTTCCGGCGTAACTGGTCAGGTCGCTGGGCAGTGGTCAGTGAGTTACGGGTAGCCAGGGTCGGCCCTCGGCCAGCATGACCAGGACTTCGAAAAAGTGTTTGCCGTGTTTCGCGGCGGTGGACAGATAGCTGCGGATAGCGCAGAACTG
>CAJCJE010000266.1 GCA_903970565.1 Candidatus Melainabacteria bacterium
CGATGATCAACAGGTCGACCTCGCGTACGTCGGACTCAGCCACGTCGCGACCGCCTTTCACCGATGGTGGGAGCTGATCTCACCCTATCCCCGAGACCATGACCGGGCCATGCCCGACGACCGGCGGTCGTGCGCGAGAACACGCACGTGCGGCGCGCCACACGCGCTGCCGGCCTGCCGATACGGGTACACACTGGAAGGTATGGGCGACCAGCGGTTCCGGATCGAACACGACACCATGGGCGAGGTACGAGTACCGGCGCAGGCCCTCTGGCGAGCCCAGACGCAGCGCGCGGTGGAGAACTTCCCGATTTCCGGGCATGGCCTGGAACGAGCCCAGATCCGGGCGTTGGGGCTGCTCAAGGCCGCTTCTGCTCGGGTCAACGAGCGGCTGGGCATCCTCGAGCCGGATATGGCCGCCGCCATCGCCGAGGCCGCGGACGACATCGCGGCCGGCCGCTACGACGACCAGTTCCCGATCGACGTGTTCCAGACCGGGTCCGGCACCTCCTCGAACATGAACGCCAACGAGGTGATCGCCACGCTGGCCACCAGGGCGCTGGGCCGCGAGGTGCACCCCAACGATCACGTGAACGCCTCGCAGTCCTCCAACGACACCTTCCCAACCACCATCCACGTCGCGACGACCGAGGCGGTGCTGACCGACGTCGTTCCGGCGCTGGAACACCTCGCCGAGGTGATCGAGCAGCGCGCCGAGGACTGGGCCGAGGTGGTCACCACCGGCCGGACGCACCTGATGGACGCGGTGCCGGTCACCCTCGGCCAGCAGGCCGGGGCCTGGGCGGCGCAGGTCCGCTACGGCGTCGAACGGCTGCACGGCGGTATCTCCCGGCTCGGTGAACTGCCGATCGGCGGCACCGCGGTCGGCTCGGGCCTCAACGCGCCGGAGGAGTTCGGCGGCGCGGTCGCGGCCGAACTGGCCGAGATGACCGGTCTGCCGCTGACCGAGGCGCGCAACCACTTCGAGGCCCAGGCCACGCAGGACGGCGTGGTGGAGACCTCGGGGAACCTGCGGACCGTCGCGGTCAGCCTGAGCAAGATCGCCAACGACGTGCGCTGGCTGGGTTCCGGGCCGCGCACCGGTCTGGCCGAGCTGTCCCTGCCGGATCTGCAACCCGGTTCCTCGATCATGCCGGGCAAGGTCAATCCGGTGATCTGCGAGGCGACCCTACAGGTGGTCGCCCAGGTGTTCGGCAACGACGCGACGGTGGCCTACGCGGGGGCACAGGGCAACTTCCAGCTGAACGTGAATCTGCCGGTGATCGCGCGCAACGTGCTCGAATCCGCGCGGCTGATCGCCGCGGTGTGCCGACTGCTCGCGGACAAGGTGTTCACCGGGATCACCGCGAACGTCGAACGGGCCAGGGAGTACGCGGAGAGTTCGCCGTCGATCGTCACCCCGCTCAACCGCTACCTCGGCTACGAGAACGCGGCGGCGGTCGCCAAACAGGCCCTCAAAGAGCACAAGACCATCCGCCAGGTGGTCGTGGAGCGCGGCTTCGTCAAGGACGGAAAGCTGACCGAGGAGCAGTTGGACTCCGCGCTCGACGTGCTGCACATGGCGCGCGGGGGTCGCTGACCAGCACCTCGGCGGCGCGGCCGGGCTGCGAACCGTCGGTGGTCGGGGTGAAGATGAGCGGGTGCTACTCGCCGAGGTCGTCACCGCCTCCGCCACGGTCACGGCCACCCGCTCGCGGTTGGCCAAGGTCGAGGCGCTGGCCGCCGTGCTGCGCGCCGCCGAACCCGACGAGGTGCGTGCCGTCACCGCGTTCGCCATCGGTCAGGCCCGGCAGGGCCGACTCGGCACGGGTTACCGCACCGTCCTCGGCCTACAGGTCGCGCCGGCCGAGGTGGCGACGCTGACCGTCACCGAGGTCGACGGACTGCTCGCCGAGGTCGGGCAGACCAGCGGAGCGGGCTCGACCGCGAAACGCGCCGAACTGCTGGGCACGCTGTTCGGCAGGGCCACCAGGGCCGAGCAGGACTTCCTGATCCGACTGCTGACCGGCGAACTGCGGCAGGGCGCGTGGGAAGGCGTCCTCCTCGACGCGGTCGCGAAGGCCGCCGACGTACCGGGCGACCTCGCGCGCCGCGCGTTCATGCTGTCCGGTTCGCTGCCGGAGGTCGCGGCCGCCGCACTGACCGGTGGCGCGGACCGGCTGGCCGGGTTCCGGCTGCGGATCGGCACGCCGATCCGGCCGATGCTGGCCTCCCCCGCCGACTCGCTCGCCGAGGCCGTCGCCGAACTCGGCCGGGTCCGCGTCGAGTACAAACTGGACGGTGCCAGGATTCAGGTGCACCGGGACGGCGCCGAGGTGCACATTTACACCAGGACGCTGCGCGAGATCACCGCGAGCGTCCCGGAACTGGTCGACCTGGTCCTGCGCCTGCCCTGCCGCAGCGTGGTCCTGGACGGCGAAACCCTCGCGCTCAACGACGACGGCCGGCCACGACCGTTCCAGGAGACGATGAGCCGGTTCGGCACCAGCACCGAGCACGAACTCCTGTTGCGTCCCTACTTCTTCGACTGCCTGCACCTCGACGGCGTCGACCTGCTCGACGCGCCGCTGGGCCGGCGCGGGGAGGCGCTCGGCACGGTCGCCGGCCCGTATGTCATTCCCGGCGCGCTCACCAAGGAGGTGGCCGCCGCCGAAACCGTGCTGAGCGAGGCGCTGGCCGCCGGGCACGAGGGCGTGGTGGTGAAGTCGCTCGACGCGCCGTACGCGGCGGGGCGGCGGGGTAGCGCCTGGCAGAAGGTCAAGCCGGTGCACACCCTCGACCTGGTCGTCCTCGCAGCCGAGTGGGGCCACGGCCGGCGCACCGGTTTGCTGTCCAATCTGCACCTCGGCGCGCGCGCCACCGAGGCCGAGCAACTGGCCGGTCTGGATTTCGTCATGGTGGGCAAGACGTTCAAGGGCCTCACCGACGAACTGCTCGCCTGGCAGACCGCCGAGTTCCCCCGGCACGAACTGCGCCGCACCGACTGGACGGTGTACCTGCGACCGGAACTCGTGGTGGAGATCGAACTGGACGGCGCGCAGATCAGCCCGCGCTATCCCGGCGGCGTAGCGCTGCGCTTCGCGAGGGTGCTGCGCTACCGGCCGGACAAGGACCCGGCCGACGCCGACACGATCGACGCCGTCCGGGCCCTGCTGCCAGGAAAGGCCCTGTTACTGGAAAAGTCGGCTGAACCGCGGGACTGACCAGTGGCTATCGCGGGATGTTGCGCAGGTTGCCGCGTGCCAGGTCGAGCATCTTGCCCACCCCGCCCTCCAGCACGACCTTCCCCGCCGCCAGCGCGAAGCCCTTCACCTGGGCCGCGGTGATGTGCGGCGGCACGGACAGCGCGTTCGGGTCGGTCACCACGTCGATCAGGGCCGGACCGGGGTGGGCCAGCGCCGCCTGGAGTCCACTTCGGACTTCGGTCGGCTTCTCGATCCGCACCGAGTGGATGCCGACGCCGTGCGCGATGGCGGCGAAGTCGACCGGGTCGTGGTCGGTCTCAAAGTCGACGAGGCCGTCGACCATCATCTCCAGTTTCACCATGCCCAGCGAGGAGTTGTTGAACACCACGATCTTGATCGGCAGCTTGTGCAGTTTCACGGTGAGCAGTTCACCGAGCAACATGCCCAGGCCGCCGTCGCCGGACATGGACACCACCTGCCGGCCGGGATGGGCGAACTGCGCGCCGATCGCGTGGGGCAGCGCGTTGGCCATCGTGCCGTGCAGGAAGGACCCGATCACCCGGCGCCGACCGTTGGGCGTCAGATACCGGGCCGCCCAGACATTGCACATCCCGGTGTCCACAGTGAACACCGCGTCGTCGGAGGCGAGTTCGTCGAGAATGTCGGCGACGTATTCGGGATGGATCGGCACATGCTTCTCCACCCGCTCGGTGTACGCGCCGACCACGTTCTCCAGCGCTCGCAGGTGTTTGCCGAGCATCCGGTCCAGGAACTGGCGGTTGGGCTTCCTCGTCAGCAGCGGCTGCACCGCCAGCAGGGTCTGCCGGACGTCGCCGTGCACGGCCAGTGCCAGCGGGGTGCGCCGGCCCAGCCGGGAGGCGTCGTGGTCGACCTGCACGGTATTGCGGCCCGGCAGGAACGAGTCGTAGGGAAAGTCGGTGCCGAGCAGGATCAGCAGATCGCACTCGTGCATCGCCTCGTGGCAGGCGCCATAACCGAGCAGGCCGCTCATGCCGACGTCGTAAGGGTTGTCGTACTGAATCCATTCCTTGCCGCGCAGGGTGTGCCCGATCGGCGCGGACACGGTTTCGGCCAGCGCCATCACTTCCGCGTGCGCGCCCCGAGTCCCGGCCCCGCAGAACAGCGTCACCGTGCCTGCCGCGTTGATGGCATCGGCCAGGGCTCGCACCTGGTCGGCCTGCGGCACGACCGGGCTCAGTTCGCCTACAAAGGTGGATTCGCCGGTCGGCAGCGCGGCCTTGAGGTGCGCGACGTCACCGGGCAGCACCAGCACGGACACCCCGCCCTCGGCGAGCGACTGTTGGATGGCGATCCTGGCCAGTCGGGGCATCTGCGCCGGCTGGCTGATCAGTTCGCAGAAGTGGCTGCACTCCACGAACAGCCGCTCCGGGTGGGTCTCCTGGAAGAACCCGGTGCCGATCTGCGGGCTGGGAATGTGCGAGGCGATCGCGAGCACCGGCGCGCCGCTGCGGTGCGCGTCGTAGAGGCCCTGGATCAGGTGTGTGTTGCCCGGCCCGCAACTGCCGGCGCACACGGCGAGCCTGCCGGTGGTCTGCGCCTCGGCGGCGGCGGCGAACGCGGCGGCCTCCTCGTTGCGCACGTGCACCCAGCGGATGCCCTCGGTCCGCCGGATGGCGTCCACCACCGGGTTGAGGCTGTCACCGACGACGCCGTAGATCCGCTCGACACCGGCCTGGCGCAACACGGTGATCAACTGTTCGGCAAGGTTGGCCATGCGAAACCCCCTTTTGACTGCGAAGGACCCTGCTCATCCTTCTACCCCATCGCCCCGTTGCCGACCCGGCGAGCCGGTGACTCCCTCTCGTGGCGTCCGATTGGCAAACGTTTGCCAATCTGATACCGGCCAACCGGCCAACCGACCGCCAGGCACGTACGCTGGGGACTCGTGCGATTTCTTGAGGGCCATCGGCCCGGCTACGACCTGACCTACGACGACGTCTTCCTCGTCCCGCAGGCCTCCTCGGTGGCGTCGCGGTCCGGCGTCGACCTGACCACCGCGGACGGGACCGGCGCGACCATCCCGATCGTGGTCGCCAACATGACCGCGGTGGCCGGCCGCCGGATGGCCGAAACCGTGGCCCGGCGCGGCGGCCTGGTGGTGCTCCCGCAGGATGTCGACCCGGCCGCGGTCGCGGAGATCTTCGGGTGGGTGAAGTCCCGGCACCCGGTGTGGGACACCCCACTGGTGCTCACCCCCGGCGACGCGGTCGCCGACGCGATCAACCTGCTGCCCAAGCGCGCGCACGGCGCCGTCGCGATCGTGGACGACGCGGGGCGGCCGGTCGGCGTGGTGGACGAGGCGGCCTGTTCCGGGGTCGACCGGTTCACCCGACTCGCCGAGGTCGTCACCACCGACGTGGTCACCCTGCCGTTGGACACGCCACCGAGGGAGGTCTTCGACCGACTGGCCGGCCGGCCGGAACGCATCGCGCTCGCGGTGGACGACAACGGTCTGCTGGCCGGCGTGCTGACCCAGGTCGGCGCGTTGCGCGCGGACCTCTACCGACCGACGCTGGACAAGGACGGCGCCCTGCGCGTGGCCGCCGCGATCGGCGTCAACGGCGACCCCGGCACCCGTGCCAAGGAACTCCTGGCCGCCGGGGTGGACGTACTCGTGGTGGACACCGCGCACGGACACCAGGACAAGATGCTCACCGCGTTGCGCGCGGTCCGGGCCGCCGCTCCCGACGTACCGGTGGTCGCGGGCAACGTGGTCACCGCCGAGGGGGTGCGCGATCTGGTCGCGGCCGGCGCGGACGTGGTGAAGGTCGGCGTCGGCCCCGGTGCAATGTGCACCACCCGGATGATGACCGGAGTCGGCCGCCCGCAGTTCTCCGCCGTCGCCGAGTGCGCGGCACAGGCCCGAGCGCTCGGCAAACACATCTGGGCCGACGGCGGCGTCCGGCACCCGAGGGACGTCGCGCTGGCACTGGCCGCCGGGGCGAGCGCGGTGATGGTCGGCTCCTGGTTCGCCGGCACCTACGAATCGCCCGGTGATCTGCAACGCGACGAGCAGGGCAGGCTGTACAAGGAATCGTTCGGCATGGCCTCCAAGCGCGCGGTGACCGCGCGGACCCGTGGCGACAACGCTTTCGACCGGGCCCGCAAGGCGCTGTTCGAGGAGGGCATCTCCACCTCCCGGATGTGGCTGGACCCGGTGCGACCGGGGGTGGAGGACCTGCTGGACGAGATCTGCTCCGGCGTCCGATCCTCGTGTACGTACGCGGGTGCCCCGAACCTGGAGTCCCTCTACGAACGCGCCGTCCTCGGCATCCAGTCCGCCGCCGGCTTCGCCGAGGGCCGCCCACTACCGGGCGGCTGGTAGCCGGTCCGGTGTGACCGGAACTGTCCGGGGGACCGGGACCATCCGGGGTACAAACGCCCGGAAGGGACGACACGCGGATCAGCCCGCCGGCAAAGTGAATCCGCGTAGATCAACATCAACTAAGATCGAATTTGGGGGTTCCCAGCACCCGGAAGGGACGACACGCCAGGGGTTGGGTCAACCCTTCGGCGTGTCGTCCCTTCGGGCAGATCTTGCAATTACTTTCGGGGCAGATCTTGCGGTCGACCGACCGCACCGGCCTGACGCCGGCCGACCGCGCAACGGTCTCGTGGGTCAGTTGGCCGGTCGTGTCGGCGTCAGCCGGCGTAGTCCTCCAGTACCTCGGTAACCAGCGCGGCGATCGGCGAACGCTCCGAGCGGGTCAGGGTGACATGCGCGAACAGCGGATGTCCCTTGAGTTTCTCGATCACCGCGGCGACGCCGTCGTGTCGGCCGACCCGCAGGTTGTCCCGCTGGGCGACGTCGTGGGTGAGCACCACCCGCGAACCGGAGCCCAACCGCGACAGCACGGTCAGCAGCACGTTGCGCTCCAGCGACTGGGCCTCGTCGACGATGACGAACGAGTCATGTAGTGATCGGCCTCGGATGTGCGTGAGCGGGAGCACCTCCAGCATCCCTCGTTCGATCACCTCGCTCATCACGTTGTCGGTGACCAGCGCGCCGAGCGTGTCGAAGACCGCCTGCGCCCACGGCTGCATCTTCTCGTTCTCCGAGCCCGGCAGGTACCCGAGTTCCTGCCCGCCGACCGCGTAGACCGGCCGGAACACCACCACCTTGCGATGCTGGCCGCGTTCCAGCACCGCTTCGAGACCGGCGCACAGGGCCAGCGCGGACTTGCCGGTGCCGGCCCGGCCGCCGAGCGACACGATGCCGATCTCCGGGTCGAGCAGCAGATCCAGCGCGATCCGCTGCTCGGCGGACCGGCCGTGCAGACCGAAGGCCTCCCGGTCGCCGCGGACCAGCTTCACCCGCTTGTCGGCGGTGACCCGGCCCAGCGCGCTGCTGGTCGGCGCCAGCAGCCGCAGCCCGGTGTTGGTGGGCAGTTCGCCGGCGTCCACGAGATCGGTCTCGGCCGGGTCGAGTTCGCCCTCCTTGTAGAGCTGGTCGAGGGTGTCCTGGCCGACCTCGAGGTCGGCCAGGCCGGTCCAGCCGGAGAGGACCACGTCCTGGGCGCGGTACTCGTCGGCGTCCAGGCCGACCGCGCCGGCCTTGACCCGCAGCGGGATGTCCTTGGTCACCAGGGTGACGACCGAAAGTCCTTCGGCGGCCAGGTTCAGCGCGCAGGCGAGAATCCGCGCGTCGTTGGCGTCGGTCCGGAACCCGGCCGGCAACACCTGCTGGTCGGAGTGGTTGAGCTCCACGTGCAGCGTGCCACCGAAATCGCCGATCGGTACCGGCTTGTCGAGTCTGCCGTGCTGCAATCGCAGGTCATCGAGCAGACGCAGGGCTTCCCTGGCGAACCACCCGAGTTCCGGGTGGTGGCGCTTTCCCTCCAATTCGCTGATCACCACGAGCGGCAGGACCACGGCATGTTCCGCGAACCTTGTCACCGCCTTGGGATCGGACAGCAGTACCGAGGTGTCCAGCACATACGTGCGGGACGGCGCGCTGGAACGCGACGCTCTCCCTGAACTGCGGGATGAGCCGGAGGAACGGCTGGCGGGACGTCGTGCAGTCACGGCAACTCCCTCACGGACGCGGCACAACGCCCGCTCCTCGGTGGGCCAGGCACTTCCCTAGCTGATCGGACTCCCCTTCGCCCAAGGGCGTCAGGGCCGCCGACCACGAGGGCCACGTGCCGGCCCCCTCGTGCTTCGTGACATCCAGCCAGCACACACGACCAGGGCCTCCCGGAACGATTCGCATGACACGATCCGTCGTCCGCAAGTTACCTGCGTTTGGGCCTTCTCTACAGGCAGCCACACAGGTGATTCACCAACTGGTTGCCTTCACGATACGTCACGGACAGTGCGCACGGATCGTAAAAGATGACAAAATCGCAGGTGAGGGCATCAACACCGATCGGAACCGGGACGAGATCGGGGGCACATCGGCGGCAATCCGATCGTTACTTCTCACCAAATGGACAGTGCGCCCGCAGCCGGTGGGCGCAGCAGGAGCGAGGGTCCTGGGCAAGCGGCCAAACGGGCGACCACCCGTAGACGTAGAGCCACTAGCAGTGCTTCGGAGCCGATGGGCAAGAAGGCACCGATGATGACCACATCGGGCGACACCCAGATCCAATACGTCACACAATGGGGTTATCGGAGCAGCGTGACGGCCTGATTACTAGTAGCTTTTGGTCAGTCGGTTCGGTTATGAAAATTTCCGACCCGGCACGAATCCCCGGTACAAAGGAGTGTGTGGAAAGTGCTGAAGAAAGCTGGTGTTGTGGCCGCGGCCGCAGCTGGTCTGATCATGCTCGGAGCGCCGGCGTTCGCGAGCACCGCTCACCTGCAGGGTGAAGGCTGGGGCGGCGGGCACGGCGGCCAGGTCGGCCTCGTCAACGTCAGCAACGTCGACGTTCTGCACAATGTCAACGGCACGCTGGGCCTCTGTGGCGACAACGTGGGCGTGCTGGGTGCGGCCGTGCCGATCCTGTCCCCCTCGGTCACCAGGACCTGCGCCGCGGGCGGCATCGCCAACGGCTGAGTAAGCCTCACTCGAAAGGGTGGACATCGGAATTCGTTCCGATGTCCACCCTTTCGGTACGCCGATAATTGAATCAGGAACCAAATCGGCGGTGGCGTATCGCATAAGCGCGCAGCGCGCGAAGAAAATCGGTGCGCCGAAACTCCGGCCAATATGCTTCGCAAAACCAGAATTCCGAGTGCGCGGACTGCCAGAGCAGGAAACCGGACAGTCGCTGTTCACCCGAGGTGCGTATCACCAGATCAGGGTCCGGCTGGCCGGAGGTGTACAGGTGTTCGGCGATGTGGTCCACGTCGAGGACCTCGGCCAGCTCCTCGATCGAGGTACCGACCTCGACGTGCTTGAGCAGCAGTTTGCGCACCGCGTCCGCAATCTCCTGCCGCCCGCCGTAACCGACCGCGATGTTGACCTCCATCCCGACCCGGCCCTTGGTCCGCTGCGCGGCTTCGGACAGGCGGGTCGCGATCTCGGTCGGCAGCAGGTCCAGCGCGCCGACGATACGCAGTCGCCAGGGGGTCTCCGGCCCGGCCAGATCGTCGACGACATCGCTGATGATCGCCAGCAGCGGCTGTAGCTCACTGTCCGGCCGGTCGAGGTTGTCGGTGGACAACAGCCACATGGTGACCAGTTGGACATCCGCGTCCTGGCACCAGTTCAGCAGGTCAGCGATTTTCCGGGCACCTTCCCGGTGTCCCTCGGCGACGTCGGTGAACCCGGCCTCGCGTGCCCATCTGCGGTTGCCGTCCAACATGATGCCGACGTGCCGTGGCCGTTGCGCGCCGACGAGCTGACGGTTCAGCCGCCATTCGTAGAAGTCATAGAGCAACTCACGTAGCCAACTGCGGGGACTCACGCCCGCTGAGGTTACGCCGACCGATAATCGGGCGACCGTCAGGCGGCAACCGATGACGGAACGTAGGCAAAACGTGCGGCAGAATCGATCCCATGAACGATAGCGCGCCCCCTTCCCGCTGGCAGGACCCGGTAACAATCCATCGGGTAGTCACGAGCGCACGCAGTGTGGCCGTAGTCGGCGCCAGCCCGGACCCCGGTCGGCCGAGTCACGGCGTCGCCCACTACCTGCGCTCGGTCGGGCTGCGGATCTTCCCGGTCAATCCGGCCATCAGCACGCTTTTCGGGCTCACCGTCTACCCCTCCCTCGCCGACCTGCCGGAGCGGGTCGACATCGTCGACGTCTTTCGCCGGCCCGAGTTCGTCACCGAGATCGCCACGGCCGCCGTCGCCGCCGGGGCCGGTGCGCTGTGGCTGCAACTGGGCGTGGTCAACCCCGAGGCGGCGTGGTTGGCCGAGGACGGCGGCCTGGCGGTGGTGATGGATCGCTGCCTCGCCGTCGAGCACCGGCGGCTGAGCCGACCGGGCAGCAGCTGATCCCGGACCGGTGCGAGCCGGTCGCGACCGGCAGCC
>CAJCJE010000267.1 GCA_903970565.1 Candidatus Melainabacteria bacterium
GGCGCTGGGCCTGCCGGTGTACAAACTGCTCGGCGGCGCGGTGCACGAGAGGATCAAGGCGTACGCGAACGGCTGGTACCGGGTCGAGCGCACGCCGGAGGAGTTCCACTCGGCCGCGTTGCGCGTGGTCCAGCGGGGTTATCAGGCCCTCAAGCTCGACCCGTTCGGCGCCGGCATGTTCGAACTCGACGCCTCGGAGACCGTGCGGTCGCTCGCGCTGGTGGAGGCGGTTCGGGACGCGGTCGGCCCGGAGGCGGAGATCCTGATCGAGATGCACGGCCGGTTCAGTCCGGCGACCGCGATCCGGATGGCCAATCTGCTCGCGCCCTTCCGGCCGTCCTGGATCGAGGAGCCGGTGCCGCCGGAGAATCTTCGGGCGCTGGCGAAGGTCGCCGCGCACACCGACATCCCGATCGCGACCGGCGAACGGATGCACACCCGGTTCGACTACCGGGAACTGTTCGAATCACAGGCCGCGGACATCATCCAGACCGATATCACGCATTCCGGCGGCCTGCTGGAGGCCAAGAAACTCGCCGGCACCGCGGAAACCCACTATCTGCTGATGGCCCCGCACAATGTCGGCGGCCCGATCTCGACGGCGGCGAACCTGCACCTGGCCGCGAGCACGGTGAATTTCAAGATCCAGGAACACTTCAACGACTTCGCCGACCCGTTCGTCTTCGAATGCGAACCCGGCCTCCCGCCGGTGGTCGACGGCTATTTCCCGCTGCCGACCGAACCGGGTCTCGGTATCAGTCTCGACCACGCCGCACTGGCCCGGCATCCACGTCAAGCGGTGAACTTCAACCTGTTCCGATCCGGCTGGGAACTGCGCGAGGCAAGTAACTCGGTTCAGTCGAACTAAGTCCAGTCAGTCGAACACGGCCGACCAGGATCGAGTTCGACATCACGGATAATAGCCGAGTTTCGCGGACAGCCGATTGGCACCCTCGGCGACCAACTGCCCCAGTTTCGCGCCGATCTGTTCGTTCCAGCGCGGGGTCGGCACCGAAATGCTCATCGCGGCGACCACCTGTCCGGCCCGGTCCCGAACCGGCGCGGCGACGCAGGCCGCCGCCTCGTTGGATTCGCAGTACTCGTAGGCGAGGCCACGGTCGGCGATCGCACGCAGATGCTGGCGCAGATCCGCCACGGAGGTGACGCTCCTCGAGGTCATCGCGACCAGCGCCGTGCCGGTGTCGTAGCGGGCGGCGAACTCCTCGGCCGGCAGGCTGGCCAGCAACATCTTGCCGACCGCGGTGCAGTGCGCGGGGAGCTTGCGACCGACAGCGGACACCAGTCGGACCGCGTGCGCGCTGTCGGCCTTGGCCACGTACAGCACGTCGGTGCCGTCCAGCACGGCGACGTGCACGGTTTCCTGAGACGCGGCGGAAACACCCTCGCTGATCACCCGGCCCTCCCGGGCCAGGTCGACCTGTTCGGCGAACACGCTGCCGAGCCGGAAAAGTGGTAACCCGAGCCGGTAGCGGTGTGGCCTGTCCGGATGCGCGACCAGATAGGACCGGGTGACCAGCGTATTCACCAGTTCGTGCACGGTGGTCTTGGGCAGGCCGAGGGTCGCGGTGATCTCCGGAATTGACCGGTCCTCCCCGGACAGGAACAACTCAAGAATGTCCAACGCCCTGACGACCGCCGGGACGGTCCGTGCCATCACCATATGTACGCCTCCCCTGCGCGTGAATAACTAAACCACCGGTGTCACCCAACCCACAAGCCCCCAGGATCGCACAATACTAGCCTGCCTCGGCCACGAAACGTCGAGAAGTCGGCATTACCCGACTGCCGTCCGGCGACCGGGCCGCCAACAAACCCAACTCGGCCAATCGCTGCACGCACAGGTGTGCGCGGCGGACCCGTTCGCGCGCACTGTCCACGACCACGGTGGCGAGGTGGCCGCCGGCAGGATAGATGTTCGGCGCATTGCGCAGGCCGAATTTCAAATAAATAGGAGCACCGACCCTGATCAATTCAGCGGCGTCGTAGTTGCGTACATAACCGCCGAGGTCGTCGGGTGCTTCCAGATAAAAGTCGATCGCCGCTGCTCCGGCGGCTCGCAGTTCGGCGACCTGGGAGATGGTCAGGTCGGAGGGAACATTGATCGAGTCGGCGCCGAGCAGTTCCAGCACCTGGAAAGATGCCGGATTCGCCGGGCCGGCCAACGCGGACATCTTCAGGGTCAACTCGGCCGGCAGTCGCCCGGCGGCACGCAGTTGGTGCGCCGCCCACAGCACGCCCTCGTCGGCCACGAGCAGACAGCGCACACCCAGCTCGACCGCGCGCTGGGCGTCGGCGAGCGCCTGGCCGAGCTGGTCGCGACCACGCGCCCGTGGACCGCTGCCGCCGCTGGGGGTGAACCGGCCGGCGCCGATGTCCCAACTCGCTCGTGGACCGAGGAACAGGCACAGTTCGATCCCGGCCTCGGTGCTCGCGCCAACCATCTCGGTGATCTCGGCGTCGCTGAGCATCATCACGCCGCTGCCCTGGCTGACCCGGTGCACAGGCACGCCGAGCCGGCTCGCCTCGCTGATCACCGCCGCCAGCGCGGCCGGCCCCTCGACCGAAGGGATCTCCAGCCGAAACGCGCCACCGTCGGGAAATCCGGCGGTCGAGGAGTGCGGCGCCGGCTGGGTCACCCGCAGTCCCAGATCCTGAAGGGCCTGTTCGCCGGGCAGCGCGATCGACTTCTGACTGAGCGACATGACGACTCCCAGGTTCGAAATAGTGAATTATGACCGATATATCGGCAAACGTAGGACTGCTCGACAGACCCGTCAAGCCTGTCCGCAGGCCCGTCAAGGCTGATTCGCGGGCCCGCCAAGCCTGATTCGCAAGCTCGTCAAGCCTGTCCGTAGGCCCGTCAAGTCTGATTCGCGGGCCCGCCAAGGCAGCCCAACAGGTCCGGTCAAGGCTGTCGGCCGCCCACGGGAGAGGGCTACGCTTCTCCGCCATCCCGAGCAACGGTCGAACACGCCACCCCAACGGAGGTTCCCGATGCCGATGGACATTCTGCCGGCCGCGCCGGCGATCCTGGTGCGCGCGCCGGGTTCGGCAGAACTGGTCGAGGTACCGGTGCGGCTGCCGGCGCCGGAGGAGTTACTGGTCCGGGTCGAGGCGGCCGGGATCTGCGGCAGCGACGTGGAACTGTTCGCCGGTACCCGGCCGGCCGAATTCGTCGCCTATCCGGTCGTGCCCGGCCATGAATGGTCCGGCCGGGTGGTCGCGATCGGCACGGCGGTACGCGGCTTCGCCGTGGACGATCCCGTTGTCGCGCAAGGACTACGCTGGTGCGGCAGGTGCGCGCGGTGCGTGGACGGGTCGAGCAACCTGTGCCTGAGCGGTTATCGGGAGACCGGTTTCACCGAGCCGGGCGCCTTCGCGGACTACGTGCTGACACCGGCTCGGCTGGCGCACCGGCT
>CAJCJE010000268.1 GCA_903970565.1 Candidatus Melainabacteria bacterium
CACCACTCACTGGTCGCCCGATGTAGGTATTTTCGTACTGTTGGCGGACCTCGTCGTTGCTGCTGTAGTGAACGACGTGGTGCGGATTCGTGAATATGCCAAGGAAACCGGTGACCTCGGCAAGGATTCCCGTTTCTTCGAGGCATTCACGGATCGAGCCCTGGACTGCGGTTTCGCCGATGTTCTGGCCACCGCCGGGCAGGGCCCACTGGCCGGTGTCCCGGCGGCGCTGCATCAGGATGTCGCCGTTCTGGTTGACGACGAGGAGATTGTTGGCCACGACGAGCGAGTTGGCTTTGGGCGCCTTCGGGTCGTTGTAGTACTCAGTCCTGGTGCCCATGAGCGGCGGTCCTTTCGGGGGTCGGCGTCCACGGCTGCGCGGTGGCCCAGACGGCGTCAAATGAGCGCCGGTACGTCTCGGGGAGCGGTGCGCCGGACTGGTCGCGGAAGTGGAGTACGGGGTTGGCGCTGGCTGGTTGGCCCCAGATATGGGGGTTGGCAAGAAGGTGGTTGTCGTACCGGAACAGGGAGTTGTAGAGGGTGGTGTCGTGCAGCCGGACCTCGCAGCCGGTGACGGTGAGCAGGCTGCGGTAGTAGCTCAAGGACGCGCGGATTTTGGCGCCCAGCGTGTCACCGATGCCCTCTTCCCGGCCGCGGATAGCGACGGCCTGGCCCTCGGGGTTGCCAAAGCACAGCCGAACCTGGACCCCCTCGGCGGCCCGGTCGGCCAGCATCCGGGCGACCTGGGGGTTGGTTTGGGCGAAGAACGTTCCGGAGAAGACCAACACATCGATGTGGTGCTGTGCGTCGCGCAGCAGGCTGAGCCAGGTGTCGCGGGGAACGCTGGCCCGGTCCGGATACATCGCGACGAGGCCGACCGCGGTGTGGTCGCAACCGTGGCCCGCTCCGGCCTGCTCCGGCGGCCAGAGCACTATCCGGTCGAGGTGCAGGAATTGGGCAACCTGTGTCTGAAGCGCTGCGCGCGGTACCCGGCCGCCGAGCCAGCGGCTGACGGTTTTCGGGTCCACCTGGCAGAACTCGGCCAGGGCATCGGGGGAGATGCCCCGCTGTTTGAGCACGCTGCGCAGTTGGTCGTTCACGGTAGCCATACAAGCCGAGTGGCTGAACGGCCGCAAGATGCTCGTCGGCGTGTTCCGCGATCCCGGCGTCGATGTCGTCGGCCTACGCTGACGCCATGCCGGTGATCATCCTCTGGGACATCGACCACACGCTGGTGGAGAACGCCGGCGTTAGCAAAGAGATCTATCGAGCGGCGTTCACCCAGCTTGCTGGGCGGCGGCCCGACGTTCCCGTGGTGACCGAAGGCCGGACCGATCGGTTGATCATGCGCGATTTGTTCGCTGATCACGGACTCTCACAGCCGACCTGGCCGGACATCGAGCATGCCCTAGAGACGTCCGGCACCGAGCATCGCGCCGAACTCGCCCGCCGCGGATACGTCCTTCCCGGGGCACGGGAGGCGTTGATGATCGCAGCCAGCCGGCGGAGTTGGGTGTCCTCGGTTTTGACTGGGAACATCGCCGCCAACGCCCAGGTGAAACTTGGCACGTTTGGCCTGGACGACCTGCTCGACCTGCCCGTGGGGGCTTATGGCGCGGACGCCGACGAGCGCAGTGCGCTTGTGCCCGTCGCCCGCGAGCGAATCCAGCACCACCGCGCGCTGGACCCGGCAACCCCCGTTGTGCTGGTCGGGGACACCCCGCAAGACGTCCTGGCCGCTCGCCACTCGGGCGCCGCCGTGATCGCCGTGGCGACCGGTCAGCACACTGCCGAGCAACTGCACGCGGCCGGCGCCACGACCGTTCTGCGGGACCTGTCGGACACCGACACGGTGATCGGTCTGCTGCAGAGCCACGCCACCTGATCCGCGGCGCGCGCCGCGGATGCACGTCCGAACACTCTGATCCGCAGGCTTCTGACCAGGCCAGTTCCGCAGCGCTGCGGTCCGTCCGGTGGGTTGAGGCGCGGTCTGGACTCTGTGGGACGCAGCGGGCGTCCCGAGGACGTCCCGAGGATCTTCGGCAACGCGGTGTCGCCGTCCTGCGGTTCTCCACCACGATCAACGACGCTGGACACACGCCGTTGACGAAAGGCCGACATGAGCACTCACGGTTCACGGTCGACGCCCTCCGCGCAGGATCAGTTCTGGCGCCGTGCCGCCCCCGTCTCGCGACCCGCCCGCGCCGGACAGACCGCACTCACCTCGACCGGTCAGCGGCGTTCGCAGATCGGGGGACGGAGGTGACTCCCATGGCGAACACGCAACAGGCCGCCACAATCAGCCAGGAGGCATCTCCTTTTACGGTGGCATTCCTGCCGGTTGCACTCGAACCACTCCGCGCGATTTTGGCGGAGCTTCCTGCCACACAACGAGTTCCCCGTGCGCTGGTGATCCGCAAAGTCTTTTCCGGTTCTACCTTGGGGCAACACCAGACGCTGCGCCTTCTCCTGGAACCCTCACGCGCACTCCTGACCCTGAACCGACCCGACGATGCTGGGCTGGCCCAGGAGCCATGCGCGATCGAGACCGAGGTGTCAGATGCGGCTGCTGCGGCTGAACTGCTGGGCCAACTGGGATTGCGTCAGCAGCATTGCCGGGAGTGCTACCACGAGGAATGGTCCATCGGAGACTTGACGTTCCAGATCGAGACCTGGCCGGATTTGCCGACGCTGCTCACGATCGGTGGCCCAGACGAGGCTGCGGTCACCCGCGCCGCCAAGCGACTGCAGCTTCCCTGTGGCAGCGCCCGTCGCGGCACGATCGAGGACATCTATCTCGCCGAAACCGGCCGTGACATTCGCTCCGAAGCGACCCTGCTGTTTCCTCGAGAGATGATCCGATGAACCAGCGGAGCGCGGTCTCACCCCGCCCGCGGACCGTCAGCCACGTCCGCGTCAGCCGCTCCATCTCCGACCCGGCACCGCTGTCCGTAGCGCGGCAATCGAAAGCGAGGTGACGATGCGCGTGTGCTTGGTCCATCGCAACCTGCACGGCATCGCCGGCACTGCCATCGGCACGCTCTACACCGGACTCGCTGTCCGGCTCCGCGGTCCCTGGCACGACATCTGCGTAGTGACTCAGGATGGCGACTACCCCCTCGACCTTCCCGGCGTGCGCCGATTCACCCTGCCCCGCACCGGGGATCTCCACAGTCATCGCCGCGCTGTCGCGGAGGTCCTGCGCGCGTGGCGGCCCGACGTGGTCGACTGCGCGTTGCAGGACGCCGAGATTCTGG
>CAJCJE010000269.1 GCA_903970565.1 Candidatus Melainabacteria bacterium
GGCGCCGATGTCCAGCACCGACTTGACGCCCGAGCAGACCACCATGATCGGCGTGTCGGCCAGTACGCCCATGTCCGCGGACACGTCCCAGGTCTCCTGCGCGCCGCGGTGCACCCCGCCGAGGCCGCCGGTGGCGAACACCGCGATCCCGGCCGAGTGGGCCAGCGCGCTGGTCGCCGCGACCGTGGTGGCTCCGCTGCGGCGCAGGGCGCGGGCCGGGGCGAGGTCACGCCGGGACAGTTTCGTCAGCCCGGCCGCCGGATCGCAGACTCGTTCCAGTTCGGCCGGGGAGAGCCCGATGACCGGCCGCCCGTCCAGGACGGCGATGGTCGCCGGTACCGCGCCGTGCTCTCGCACGATCCGCTCCAGCCGCCGCCCGACCGTCAGGTTCCGGCCGGCCGGCAGGCCGTGTGCCAGTAGCGTGCTTTCCAGTGCCACCACCGCGCCACCACTGACCAGCGCGTCGGCGACCTCATCCGCGATTTTCGCGATACCGGTATCCACGACGGGTCATCTTGCCTGGTGGCATCATGAATGCCGTGACTACCCAGACGTTGCCGGAGACCGATACCCGGCCGGAGAGCACCGAAGAGACCGACAACGACACCCCGAAGATGTTCCACTACGTGCGCAAGAACAAGATCGCCGAGAGCGCGGTCATGGGCACGCACGTGGTGGCACTGTGCGGCGAGGTGTTCCCGGTGACCCGTTCACCGAAGCCCGGCTCACCGGTCTGCCCGGACTGCAAGCGCATCTACGAGCGGATGAAGGCCGGCGACTGACCCGCCCCGGCGGACCGGCCGTCGCTACTCGGCGTCGGCCGGCCGCTCGGCGACCGGTGCCGCGAGGTCGGCCGCATCGACATCCGCATCGTCGGCTTCGGGCGCTTCCCTGCTCGGTGTGCCGTTCTCGGCCTTGAGGCGTTCGGTGGTGCGGACCATCTCCAGCCGCCGCCACTTCCGCCTGGCCCGCCGGGTCGGCTTGGCCGGCCACATCTCCTGGATCGCGCTGTTGAAGTACGCGCCGATCACGATGGCCAGGCCGATGAAGAAGGTGAACAGCAGGAACGCGATGGGCGCGGCCAGCGCGCCGTAGGTGTAACCGGTCTTGCCGATCCACAGCAGGTAGATCCGGATACCGATGCTGGCCAGCAGGAACACCACCATCGCCAGCACCGAACCCGGCACCCCGCGATACCAGGGCAGCCTGCGCGGCAGCGCCACCTTGTACAGCGTGGCCAGCGCGAGTACCAGCAGGATCGCCACGACCGGGTAGTAGAAGGTGTTGCCGATGCTGGCCACGGTGTGCTGCCAGGCCTCCGGGAACACCTTCGGCAGGAAGTTCGGGCCCAGCGCCAGCACCGGCAGACCGATGATCGCCAGCACCAGCCCGATCAGGTACAATAGCAGGGCGAACAGCCGCTGTAGCACCTCGTTGCGCACCCCGTACTGCTCGTAGGCGACGGTGATCGCGTCGACGAACGAGGACATCGCCGAGGACCCGGCCCACAGCGACAGCAGAAAGCCGAACGAGGCGATTTCGCTGTGCGATGTGGTCAGGATGTCGCTCACCGTCGGCTGGATGATCGTTTCCACGACGTTCGTGCTGAACACCGTCCGGCAGAAGCCGATGATCTTCTCCTGCACCGCGCTGACGATCTGCGGCCCGAACCAGTCCCCGAGGTAGCCGAGGCTGCCGAGCAGGCCCAGCAGCAGCGGCGGCAGCGAGAGCGTCTGCCAGAACGCCGCCTCCGCCGCCTCGGAGAAGAGGTTGCCGCCCCAGGCCTTGGTCGCGGTGCGCAGCACCAGCGGCCAGCCGCCTTTGCGCATCGGCGGCGCGGCAGCCGCGTCGGCCTGGGTGGAGGACGGCAGGTTCATGGCATCGCCAAGCATGATGCATCCAACCGCAAACGCCACCCCGACGCCCCGTATTCGGTGATCACGAGAATGTCGGAGTCCCGCGCCACCGTCGAGCACCGGATCACCGTGCCCGAACTCCCGCGCGGCCCCGGACCGTCGCCGGCGCACTCGGTGCCCACGACCGGATTGTTGATCTCGACGCGCCGGTTTCGTTGCCGCCGCCGCATCTCGCGGGTGATCGCGGCTACGCCGAAGACGCCGAGGTCACCGGTAACCGTGCGGTCGACGGACCGTTCCCGGTCAGCCTCGGACTCGGTGAGTTGGAGGACTGAGCCGGTTTCGCTCAGCCGCAGCGGGTAAACTCGGGCCTGCCCTCACCGGGGCTCCCACCGCGCATCGTTCGCGCCGGTCGGGATCACAGCGTGGGGGCATTGTCGTGTCCGGCACGGGAGACGGAAGGAGTTCGATCGGCTTTGGCCCAGTCCGATTCCCTGGTCAAGGCCTATTCGCCGCCGCCGGCCCCGCCGCTGCGGCAGTGGCAGCGCCGGGCGCTGACCCGTTACCTCGCCGCCCGGCCCAAGGACTTCCTCGCGGTCGCCACGCCGGGCGCCGGCAAGACCACCTTCGGCCTGCGGATCGCGGCCGAACTGCTCGCCGAGAAGGCGATCCAGGCGGTCACCATCGTGACTCCGACCGAGCACCTCAAGCACCAGTGGGCCGGCGCGGCTCGTGCGGTCGGCATCCAGATCGACTCGGAGTTCCGCAACACCTCGGGCGCGACCTCCTCGGACTATCACGGTGTCGCGGTCACCTATGCGCAGGTCGCCGCCCATCCGACGCTGCACCGGGTACGCACCGAGAACCGCAAGACCCTGGTCATCCTGGACGAGGTGCACCACGGCGGCGACGCGAAGTCCTGGGGTGACTCGATTCGCGAGGCGTTCACCCCGGCAACCCGCAGGCTGGCGCTGACCGGGACACCGTTTCGCAGCGACGACTCGCCGATCCCGTTCGTCACCTACGAACCCGACGGCGCCGGATTCCAGCGCAGCAAGCCCGACCACTCCTACGGCTACGCGGACGCCCTGCGGGACGGCGTCGTCCGGCCGGTGATCTTCCTGGCCTACTCGGGTGAGGCGAGCTGGCGGACCAGCGCGGGGGAGGAGTTCACCGCGCGCCTTGGCGAGCCGCTGACCGCCGAGCAGACCGCGCGGGCCTGGCGCACGGCACTGGACCCCTCCGGGGAGTGGGTTCCCTCGGTGCTCGGCGCGGCCGACATGCGGCTGACCCAGCTGCGCAACTCGGGTGTCCCCGATGCCGGTGGGCTGGTCATCGCCTCGGACATGGACACGGCCAAGGCCTACGCCACACAGTTGGAGGTCATCACCGGCAAGCCGCCGACCGTGGTGCTCTCCGACGATCCCAAAGCCTCCAGCCGGATCGGTGAGTTCGCCGCGACGCAGGAGCGGTGGCTGGTCGCGGTCCGGATGGTCAGTGAGGGCGTCGACGTGCCGAGGCTCGCCGTCGGCGTCTACGCCACCAGTGCCTCGACCCCGCTGTTCTTCGCCCAGGCGATCGGCCGGTTCGTCCGGGCCCGCCGGGCCGGTGAGACCGCGAGCGTGTTCCTGCCGAGCGTGCCGGTGCTGTTGGACCTGGCCAGTCAGATGGAGGCCGACCGGGACCACGTGCTCGGCAAGCCGCACCGGGAGAAGGACGGCTGGGACGACGAGCTGCTCGCCGACGCCAACCGGACCAAGGACGAACTCGGTGAGGACGAGGCCGCGTTCACCTCGCTGGGTGCCTCGGCCGAACTCGACCAGGTGATCTACGACGGTTCGTCCTTCGGGACCGCCGCGCTGGCCGGGACCGACGAGGAACAGGAGTACCTGGGCCTGCCCGGTCTGCTCGAACCGCATCAGGTGCGGGCCCTGCTCCAGCAGCGTCAGGAGCAGCAGCTGGCCGCGCCCGCCCGGCAGGAGAAGGCGCCACCGCAGGAGAAGGCGCCGGCCCGGTCGCAGTCCGTGCAGGAACGGCTGTCCGCGCTGCGCCGCGAACTCAACGCCCTGGTGGCCATGTACCACCACCGCACCACCAAGTCGCACGGCGCGATCCACGGTGAGCTGCGCCGGGTCTGTGGTGGTCCGCCGACCGCGATGGCCACCGTCGAGCAGCTCGAGGAGCGCATCGCCACCCTGCGTAGCTGGTAACCCGGCCCCGCGCGGTGACCCGGCCGCGTCGAGAGGCTCCTTCAGCGCAGCGTGATCACTGGCTCGCCGTTGGTGACGACTTCGTTCTCATCTGGCGTAGGTGACGGCGCGGTGACGCCGCCGTTGCCGGATTGTGTCGTCAGCGGGTCACTGAATCGAGTAAGTCCCTTTGTGCCATCTGCCGATCTGGCATATGTTGTCGGCCACAACATAAGAATGTTGTGACCCACAACATTTCCGGTACCGGCCAGTCCGGGACCGTAGGCAGTGATGAAGGGGACGCGAAATGCGTAGTAAGACCCTTGCCCTGCTCGCTGTGAGTACCGGCCTTGCGTTGGCCGTCACGGCGTGCGGTGCCAACAGCTCCGGGGGATCCAGCGGCAGCAGTTCCTCGCCGTCCGCCTCCGGTGGTAGTGGTGCGAAGGTGGGGGTCATCCTGCCCGACACCACCAGTTCCGCCCGTTACACCGAGTTCGACGCACCCATGTTGACCACGGCGCTCAAGGCCCAGGGCCTCGACCCGATCATCGACAACGCCCAGGGCGACGACCAGCGCTTCGCGCAGCTCACCGACAGCATGATCAGCCAGGGCGTCAAGGTCCTGGTCATCGACCCGCCGGACCCCGCCGCCGGTGCGACGGCCGAGCAGAAGGCCCAGGCCCAGGGCATCCCGGTCATCGACTACGACCGGATCAACCTCGGCGGCAGCGCCAGGTACTACGTCAGCTTCAACAACGTGCTGGTCGGTCACTTGCAGGCGCAGGCATTGCAGACCGCGCTGGCGAGCAAGCCGGGCGCGCAGATCATCTCGATCGAGGGTTCGCCGACCGACAACAACGCCACCCAGGTCATCCAGGGCCAGAACCAGATCGCCACGGCGCTCTACAGCGCGGGCACCTGGAAGAAGGTCGGCTACCAGCAGATCAACAACTGGGACAACCAGATCGCCGGCACCACCTTCGAGCAGCTGCTGACCGCCAACGGCACCAAGGTCGACGGCGTGCTGGTGGCCAACGACGGGATGGCCGGTTCGGTCATCACCGTGCTCCAGAAGTACAACCTCGCCGGCACGGTCCCGGTGACCGGTCAGGACGCGAGTGCCGCCGGTCTCCAGGCCATCCTCGCCGGTGACCAGTACTCCACCGTGTTCAAGCCGATCAAGCTGGAGGCCCAGGCCACCGCCGAGCTGGCCTCCGACCTGATCAAGGGTGACACCGGCGCGGCGAACAAGCTGGCCAGCCAGACCACCTACGACCCGACCGGCAAGCGCAACGTCGCCTCGGTCCTGTTGCAGCCGGTCTCGATCACCAAGTCCAACGTCAAGGAAGTTGTCACCGAGGGCTACGTGAAGGCCAGTGACATCTGCACCGGTGCCGCCGCCGCGGCATGCACCCAGCTCGGCATCAGCTGATCACCACCTGATCCTGCTGTCGAGTCACTGACGGCCGTGGTGGGGCGTAGACAGACTGCGCCCTACCACGGCACCCCAGTGTCCTGACCCTTTCGCTCGACTCCGTTTGGCTTCGACCCCGTTTCCCCGAGGGAGGTACGCCCGTGAACGAGCCGATTCTGGCGCTCCGCGGCGTGAACAAGAGTTTCGGCCCGGTTCACGTGTTGCACGATGTGGACTTCGTGGTCCGAGCCGGTGAGGTGGCCGCGCTGGTCGGTGACAACGGCGCCGGCAAGTCGACCCTGGTCAAATGCATCGCCGGCATCCACCCGGTGGACAGCGGCGAGATGGTCTTCAACGGCAAGCCGGTGTCCATCCACGGCCCGAGGGACGCGGCCGACCTGGGCATCGAGGTCGTCTACCAGGACCTCGCGCTGTGCGACAACCTCGACATCGTGCAGAACATGTTCCTCGGTCGGGAACGAGGATCGGGCTTCATGCTCGACGAGGCCGGGATGGAACTGGCCGCGCGCAAGACCCTGGCCTCGCTGTCGGTGCGCACGGTGAAGTCGGTGCGTACCCCCGTCGCGTCGCTGTCCGGTGGTCAGCGGCAGACCGTGGCCATCGCCAAGTCCGTGCTGTGGGACAGCAAGGTCGTGCTGCTGGACAGATCGGAAGAGCAC
>CAJCJE010000270.1 GCA_903970565.1 Candidatus Melainabacteria bacterium
CGAGGACCGCTACATGGAGATCTGGAACCTGGTCTTCATGCAGGACATCCGAGGCGAGTTGAGCCCGAAGAAGGGCCACCCGCCGATCGGCGTCCTGCCGACGAAGAACATCGACACCGGCATGGGCGTCGAGCGGGTCGCCTCGGTGCTCCAGGGCGTCGACAACATCTACGAGACCGACCTGGTCCGCGCGGTGATCGACCGGGCCGTCGACCTGACCGGCCGCCGCTACGGCGCCGACCACACCGACGACGTGCGTTTCCGGGTCATCGCCGACCACGCCCGCACTAGCGTGATGCTCATCGGTGACGGCGTCGTGCCCAGCAACGAGGCGCGCGGCTACGTGCTGCGCCGGCTGCTGCGCCGGATCGTCCGCTCCGCCCGGTTGCTGGGCGTGCACGAACCGGTACTCGGCGAGTTCAGCGCGGTGGTCCGCGACGAGATGGGTCCGTCCTATCCGGAACTGGTCACCGACTTCGCCCGGATCGACGCGGTGATGCGCCAGGAGGAACTGTCCTTCCTGGACACTCTGACCAGCGGTTCGCGGATCTTCGACCTCGCGGCGGCGGAGACCAAGAAGGCCGGCGGCACGCTGCTGCCCGGCGACAAGGCCTTCCAACTGCACGACACCTTCGGTTTCCCGATCGACCTGACCCTGGAAATGGCCGCCGAACAGGGCCTTCAGGTCGACGAGGACGGCTTCCGCCGATTGATGACCGAGCAGCGGCAGCGGGCCAAGGCGGACGCGACCGCCCGCAAGACCGGGCACGGCGACGCCTCGGGCTACCGTGCGGTGCTGGAGGAACACGGCCGGACCACCTTCCTCGGCTATCGCGAGCTGACTGCCGAGGCCACCATCGTCGGCCTGCTGGTCGGCGGTGTCGGCGTGCCGGCGGCGGCGGAGGGCACCGAGGTCGAGGTCGTGCTGGACCGCTCCCCGTTCTACGCCGAAGGCGGCGGCCAGCAGCCCGACCACGGTCGGATCGGCACGGACACCGCGACCCTGGAGGTCTACGACGTGCAGTCACCGGTGCCCGGCCTGACCGTGCACCGCGCCAAGGTGACCAGCGGCGAGGTGCGGCTCGATTCGGCGGCGCACGCCGAGGTCGAGGTGTCCCGGCGCCGGGCGATCTCCCGCTCGCACACCGCGACGCACCTGGTGCACGCGGGCATCCGCAAGGCGATGGGTGGCATGGCCGCGCAGGCCGGTTCGCTCAACGCGCCCGGCCGGCTGCGTTTCGACTTCACCTCGCCCACCGGCGCGGTGCCGCCGAGCGTGCTGGCCGAGGTCGAGGAGGAGGTCAACGGCGTCCTGCTCGACGACCTCGACGTGCGCGCCGAAGTCATGTCGATGGAGCAGGCGCGGCAGACCGGCGCGGTCGCGCTGTTCGGCGAGAAGTACGGCGACGAGGTCCGGGTGGTCACCATCGGCGACTACTCCAAGGAACTCTGCGGTGGTACGCACGTCGGCCGGATCGGTGAACTCGGCGTGGTGAAGCTGCTGTCCGAGGCGTCCGTCGCGGCCGGTGTCCGCCGGGTCGACGCGCTGGTCGGCCTGGACGCATTCCGCTTCCTCGCTCGCGAACACGTGCTGGTGTCCCAGTTGGCCGAGTCGTTCAAGACCCGCCCGGAGGAACTGTCCGAGCGGATCGGGCAGACCGTCGAGAAGCTGCGGGTCGCGGAGAAGGAGTTGGAGCGCCTGCGTGGCGCGCAACTGCTCTCCGGCGCCGGAGAGCTGGCCGACGGCGCCGAGGACGTGCACGGGCTCGCGCTGGTCGCGGCCGCCGTGCCGGACGGGGTCAGCGGTGCGGACCTGCGCAGCCTGGCCACCGAGGTGCGCAACCGGCTCGGCGGCAGGCCCGGCGTTGTCGCGCTCCTGTCCAGCGCCGAGGGCAAGGTCAACTTCGTGGTGGCGACCACCCCGGCGGCCCGCGATCGCGGCCTCGCCGCCGGCAAACTGGTCGGCTCGTTCGCGCCGGCCATCGGTGGCCGGGGCGGCGGCAAGCCGGACATGGCGCAGGGCGGCGGTACCAACCCGGCCGGCGTCGCGGACGCGATCAGCGGTCTGCGCACCGAGCTCGGCCGGGTCGCGGCAGCCGGGTGAACGTGAACGGCCCGGATCGTCCCGGTGTCGCCGATCCGGGCCGGGGTAGGCGGTTGGGCGTGGATGTCGGCTCCGTGCGGGTTGGCATCGCGCTGAGTGATCCAAGCCCGATACTGGCCACGCCACTGGTTACCCTGTCCCGTGACGAGCAGGGCGGACGCGATCTCGACGAGCTCGCCGCGCTGGTCCGGGAGCACGAGGTGGTGGAAGTAGTGGTCGGCCTGCCCACGACGTTGGCCGGTCGGCAGGGCACTGCGGCCCAACTGGCGCAGGCCTATGCCGACGAGGTCGGGCGTCGCGTCGCACCGGTACCGGTGCGCCTTGCCGACGAGCGCCTGACCACGGTCACCGCGTCCAGAATGCTCAGCGAACGCGGGGTGCGCGGCCGTAAGCAGCGAGCCGTGATCGACCAGGCTGCCGCAGTCGGCATCTTACAGTCCTGGTTGGACGCTCGCGCGGCCATGATCGCCAGGCAGGGCGGCCAGCGGAGTGGACAGTCATGAGTAATGGCCTTGACGTGTTCGACGAGGTGGCCGACCGGGACGAACAGCCGCCTCGACGGAGCCGGAAAAAGCTCTGGATCATCATCGCGATCGTGGTCGTCGTGGTGATCGCCGCGATCGGTTTCGGTGCCGCGCAGGAACTCGGCTACGGCTTCTACTCCGACTACAGCGGTTCCGGCGCCGGCGATCTGTTGTTCCAGGTCAACTCCGGCGACACGGTGCGGGACATCGCGGCGAACATGCAGCAGGCCGGCATCGTGGCTAGCAGCACCGCCTTCGTCAGAGCCGCCCGCGACAACGCCGGGGTCGCCGATGTGCAGCCCGGCTACTACGTGCTCGACAAGCAGATGTCCGGCGCGGCGGCAGCCGCCAAACTGGTCCTGCCGAGCAGTCGGGTCGGTGAGTTGCAGGTTGAGGCCGGCTGGCAGTTGCAGGACACCACCAGCACCACCGGCAAGGTCACCAAGGGCCTGCTGTCCCACATCGCCTCGGCGACCTGCGCCACGCTCAACGGCCAGAGCACCTGTCTGTCCACCACGGACCTACAGAACGCCATCCAGAACACGAATCCGGCCGCACTCGGCGTACCGGACTGGGCGGCGTCCGCGCTGACCGACGTCGATCCAACACACCGGTTGGAAGGCCTTGTCCCGCAAGGGATCTACCAGCTCAAGCCCGGCGAGACCGCCGTGCAGACCATCAAACGACTGCTGTCCCAGGCCGATACCGCGCTCCAGGGCGACGGTCTGCCCTCGACCATCCAGCAGAGTTCCGGTTTCTCCGCGTACCAGATCCTGACCATCGCCTCGATCATCCAGCGGGAGGCCGGCACCCAGGCGGACATGCCGAAGGTCGCCAGGGTGCTCTACAACCGGCTCGCGCTGCCGATGAACCTGCAACTCGACTCGACCGTCGACTACGCGCTGGACCGGCCGATGGTGGCCACCTCGCCGGCCGACCGACCCGGTGCCGGACCGTATGACACCTACGACAACGCCGGCCTGCCCCCGACGCCGATCTCCAGTCCGAGCACGGTCGCGATCCAGGCCGCGATGAACCCGACGCCCGGCCCCTGGCTGTATTTCGTGGTCTGCCAGAAGGATCTGTCCTCCTGCTTCGCGACCACCTTCCCGCAGCACGAGGCCAACGTGCAGATCGCGCACAACAATGGCGTCTTCTAACGCATTGTCCAGGCGCCGGGCCGGCGTGCTCGGTTCGCCGGTCGCGCACTCGCTGTCTCCGGTCCTGCACAATGCCGCCTACCAGGCCCTCGGCCTGACCGACTGGCGGTTCGACCGGATCGAGTGCGACGCGCCGAGTCTGCCCGGCCTGGTCGACGGTCTGGACGCCGGCTGGGTCGGCCTTGCGGTGACCATGCCCGGCAAACGGGCTGCCCTGGCGATGGCCGAGATGGTCACCGACCGCGCCGCCGC
>CAJCJE010000271.1 GCA_903970565.1 Candidatus Melainabacteria bacterium
CCGCCGCATAACGGTGGTGATGATCAGGAAGGCTACGGGGGCCAGCAATGCCGCTCTCGCAAGCCAACTGGTCCACGTCGGTAGTTGGCCGAGTGCTCTGATTGCGCAAAGCGTGATCCAGCCGTGCGCGAGAAAACCTGCTGCCGAGGGGACGAAAGTGAACACAGTGAGACGAAAACAGGTCTTCAGGTATACGCCCTGCGCGACTGCGGCAGCCGCCTCCTCTGCGGCTTCGTCGTCGTGGTTGCCGAGATAGTGGCTGGACACGGAGAACGTGATCCTTTCCGGTGTGGTGTGTTGGTTCAGGTTGTGGCGGCCCGGAGTTCATGTAAGACGCTGGTGAGCCGTTGTGTAGTGACCTCAGCGAGACTCGCCAGTGCGGCCACAGCGGAGGGTTCCAGCTTTTCGGTGGCCGGTCTGCCGTCGGCGCTTTGGTTGATACGGAGGGCTGCCCAGCGTTGGAGCGGGCCAAGGTGGGGATCTGTCGTGCGCGCAAGGGCTGAGAGATCTACCTCGATGCTGTCATCGTCGGGTTTTGCGAACGCCCGCGTTGCTGCGCGCCGGAGTAGTTGGTCCGGAGGATGGTCGAGCGCCGCGCAGACTTCGATCAGCCGCTCGACGGTCATTCGGCGGGTGCCCAGCTCGTAGGTCGCAAGCGTCTGCAGGGAGACTTCGTCGTCGGGGTTTAGCCTCTCTTGCAGTTGTTTTCGTGTCCAGTGGTGCGCCTTGCGTACCGTGCGTATCTCGTCGCCCAGCACCCGCGCGAAGGTGGCCAACTGCTGGCTGTTCGGTGGTTTCATGACCGCGTGCCCTTCGTGCAATGGTGAAACCCCGGCTCGGCTCCAGGGAGGTGGCGGAGCCGAGCCGGGGCCGGGGGCGCTGTTCGGCCATCGCGCCCGCTGACCGAAGGGCGACCGCACCCGGCGGAGGTGAGGTCTGGTCGGACCTGTTCGTGGTCCCTGTGGATGATGCCGGTGCCGCTGTTCGTGGCGGCCGTGAACGTGCGGGTGGCAGTCAGCAGCGGTGTCATCGCAGCGCCTCGCACAAGGGCAGCAGGTCAGTCATGGCGGCGGTGAACTCGCGGGTTCGGCCAGCGGGAGCGGGCTGCCGCATCAACTCCCAGTACCGGGCAACGGAGTCGGGCCTGCGGGCAAGCTTGTGCTGCCACTGCTGCTGCGCGTCGGGTGGGTCGAGGTGGAACCCCACTGCTTGACGCAACGGGATGACCAGCAGCCCGGCGGCGATCAGGCAGGCGCCGAGGTAGGTATCCTCCATGCCCGAGCCGATCCGGTCGAATTCCGGGTCGAAGCCGCCGACGTCCAGCACGGTGGCCCGTGGCACGGCGAGTAGGGCGGTGACGACCATGCGGGCGAGGTCCCAGTCGTGGTAGCGCTGGCCGTAGCCGAGGTCGATGAAGTCGTGGGTGGCGTCCAGGGGTCGCCCATCGAGCGGTTCGGTGAGCGTGATGCCGGTGTAGAGCAGCCGCCGACCGACCGGCGGTCGCCAGGTGACGCGGTAGTCTGCGGCGAGATTCGGTTGCTGGGCAAGGATGCCTCGGCCGCCCTGGTGGAGGTCGTAGGGCAGGTTGTGGCGAAAGCCGACGAGCAGGGTGGTGTCCGAGGCTCGGGCGGCGATGTCGGTGATCACGTGCGGGGGTAGGACCATGTCGGCGTCGAGGTAGAGGACCGTCTGTCCCCGCGCGACCGCGGTACCCAGGTTGCGCGCGGTGGCCGCGCCCATCCGATGTGGCAGTCGGACCGCACGGGTGACGATCGGGTGGGCTGCGGCGATGGCGGCGGAGTTGTCGCTGCTCGCGTCGTCGACGACGATGACTTCGAACTCGAACGGGTGGTGCTGGTCTTGGAGTGCGTTGAGCACCGCTGGCAGGCAGTAGGCCACGTTGTAGGCCGGGATGACCACCGACACTCGGCGGGCGTTGGCCAGCCACAGGTCTGACCTGGTTGGTTCGTGCCAGCCGATCCCGGCGATTGCTTCCCAACCGCGCGTGCTGCTGGCGTGGGCATTGCTGCGGCAGGCGAGCTGGTCAAGCAGGGATGTCATCAGGCCCATCCCCATGTGGTGAGGACGGTGAGGCCGTCGGTCAACCACGACCATGGGCTCGGCACCATCGATGCGTTGACGGAGTCGAGTCGTTCGCGGTGGTCGGCCACCCGCTCAAGGGCGAGAAAGTAGAGCGGATCTACCAGGATCAACAGGTGGCGCAGCTCGGGAGCGTCGGCGAACTCGGCATCCAGTTGCGCCGACACGGTCTTCGTGCGGAGAGCGTGAGCTTGTTCTCCGGTGGTGAGCCGTTGGTCGTAGGTGGTGATGGTGTCGTCGGGGTGCAGCAATCCGTGTTTGGCGGACAGGATTCGTGTCCGCGCCCGCCGAGCGGGTTGGTCGGTGAAGTGCTCGCGCAGCAGGGGGATGCAGGCACCTTGGTAGAGGTCCCATGCTGGTATTGGTGCGCTGGTCACCAGCTTTTCCTTGGAGCCGTTGAGGATGATGAGTCCTTGCTCTGGCGGGAGCGGCTTCCGTATGCGTGCGCGGCGGCGGTTCATGGCTCACGCACCACGCGCAGCCCGATATTGGATGAGGACAGCTCGATGGGCGTTGAGGAGGCAGGAACGGTCCCCTCGCCACACGTACCAGGTTCGCATCTCAGCACGCGCGAGCCGACGCTCGGAGTGGTGTGTAATCGAGTCCTGGGACATTCTCACCTTCACCACGTTCCGCAGATGTGTGACGACCTGCGGGCCGCGCCGATCACTGCCGACCACGGCGGGAGTTCCGCGCCGGGTTCGGGGCGTTGCAGCCACCGCAATGTCCCGACGGAGCTGTCTGGCGCGGGCAGCGCGAGCACGTCGCTGCGTCGTTTCCAGCCGACCTGGATGCGGAGGAGGTCTTCCCACGTCGTCCGCCGCATC
>CAJCJE010000272.1 GCA_903970565.1 Candidatus Melainabacteria bacterium
AGAGATCAGAGAGTACAGATTCCACACGCATTCTTTCGCGGACAACGAAAAGAGCACAGCCATGTCACCTGAACACGCCACCGACAACGCACTGCCTGACTTCGTCACCGCTATCCTGCGGGACAACGAGGAAGAGGAGAAAGCTGCCGCCGCGCGTCCGACCGGCCCGTGCCCCAAGTGGTGCAAGCTCGAGCTCGGACACCCGTACTCCTCAATGGGTGACGGCGAAGCCATCCGGTCCCACGATGCGTCTCTCTGCGAGTACCGCGCCGGCCAGGACGAATTCGTCGTATCGCTGGACCAGGCCGAGATGATCGACGCCGACGACGTCGTCAGCCTGCACCCGGTCGCGGTGCTCGTTCACGCCGAGGTGACCATCACGGACCCGAGCACGCTGCGGTTCCTCGCCCGCTCCCTCGTCGACGCCGCGGACGCCCTGACGCAGGCTCAGGCGGTGCGCGATGTCAGCTGAACTGGTCTACCTACCCCAGAACCTGCCCGTCCAGCCTGCCGGTGGCTTTCACGGCGGCCAGGGCAGCTACGGGCCGATGCCCAACGAGGCGATCATCCAAATCTACGTGCAGTCCATGCGCGCTGCGCGGCTCTCCGAGAACCACATCACCCACGTCCGGCAGAATCTCTGCCGGCTCGCCGACCATCTATCGCCGACGCTGCTGGTGGAAGCTCGCTATCCGCAGCTCCTGGCCTGGCAAGTCAGCATGTCGCACCTTGCCGCCGGCACTGCCGCGGTCTGCATCTCCAACGTCCGGGTCTTCTACCGATGGCTCGTCCGTCCGATGCGGATACTCGACGTTTCCCCCGCTGAAGAACTCATCGTTCCGAAGGTGCCTGCTCGCCGGCCACGGCCGGTCCCTGAGAACCATCTCCAGATCGCTGTCGCGTGCACGCTCGACCCGATGATGCGCGCCTGGTTGTATCTCGGCGCCTACGCCGGCCTCCGGTGCTGCGAGATCGCGGAGCTGCAACGGGGTTGGGTGATCGACGGCGAGGTGCCGCGCCTGCAAGTCATCGGGAAGGGCAGCAAGGAGCGCGTCGTGTACATCGGCCCACAGATCCTCTCGATCCTTGAGCCGTTCATGGAGCGGACAGGGCATCTGTTCCTCCGGGCTAACGGGAGACCCTTCCGAGCACAGAATGTGAGCAACCGGATAGGTGATCACTTCAAATCCGTCGGTCTCCCGTACACGGCACACCAGCTACGCCACCGGTATGGGACGCGGGCTCTGGCGTTGACGAAGAACATCCGGGTCGTGCAGGAGCAGATGGGCCACAGCTCGCCAGCGACGACGCAGGTGTACGCAATGGTCAACGAGGAGGAGACGGTCGATCTGGCGAAGGCGTTGGATGCCGAGGTCCGGGACACGCGCAGGACCTGAACAGGGGCGGTCCCGCCGCTGCTCCGGGTTGATCTATCCAGGAGTGGTCAGGTGGGTGGCGAGGCGCGCCAGGACCCCGCGCGCTTCATCACCCTCGACGGCCACCGTCCATAGGCGGTCGGCGAGCCGGTGGTAGATCGCCACGTCGGCCTCGTCGGTGACCCGTACCTCGGCTGTGATGTTCTCAACGAACACCGTGTCGTCGACGATCCAGAAACCGTGCCAGGGCACGTAAGGTAGTTGCCGCCCGAGCGGTAACAAACCGATGCGGACACCCGGCAGACCGAGGGCCGACGTCAGCCGGTCGATCTGTGCGGCCATGACCGCAGGCGACCCAATCGGATGACGCAACGCGGCCTCACCGATCAAGATCTCGATACTCGGGCCGCCCTCGTACAGCAGCCGTTGCCGCTCCATCCGGACACGGACCGATGCCTCGACATCGTCCGGCACGTCGAGGAGGGTGCCCTGGGTGGTGAAAATCGCCCGCGCGTAGTCGGGCGTCTGGAGGAGCCCCGGAACTGCGGCAATGTCGACCGCGCGGATCACGGACGCCTCGCGCTCCGACTTCGCGTCCTGCTCCTGCCGAACGCGATGTCCAGCGCGGAGCTGCCGCCGCCACTCGATCTGATGGACACGCACGTCGCGCAGTTCGGCATGTAGGGCATCGGCCTCGCCACCAGAGACACCCAGCGCGGTGAGCCAGTCGGTCAGCTCAACAGCGCTGGGTGTCTGCTTGCCGGTCTCGATCTTGGAGACCTTCGAGTTGCCCCAGCCCAGGGCAGCGGCGAACTCCTTGCCGCTCAGGCCCGCGCGCTCGCGCAGGCCGCGCAGCTTGTCCGCGAACTCCACGCGGCGGGACTGGAAGCTGGTCAAGGTCTCCATCCGGATGATCAGGCGAAGGGGACAGCAGCATCCCACGCACGCCGTTGTCGATCGCGGAAGGACGCGACTCGACCGGGGTCGGTGACGATCTCGGCGCCGGCCATCCCGGTATCGCCGAAGTTGAGTAAGGCCACGGTCGTGTCGTCGAAGATCCAGAAGTCCTCGCGCGGGATGGCCAACGACTCGAACACGTGCTGGTCGACGAGCCGGATGTCCTCGCCCGCTTCTACGGCCGGTGGGGTGATGGACAGCTCGAACCGCAGGTAGTCCGTCAACGGCTCGGTGAGCATGCGGACGCGGCCGATCGTACGCCCGGCCGCGCGCTGGCGGCTGATCCAGATCGGCCATTCCTCGAACCACGTCAGGTCTTGCGGTTCACCAGCCAGGAAGCGCCGTAGTGGCTCCTGCTCCTCGGGCTCGTCGTAGCTGCTCTGGCACTCCAGCCGCCAGGCCGAGCACTCGAACGTGTCGAAGAGGCGTTCCACCTCGTCGCGCGTCGCCTTTGTCATCAGGCGCCGGTCGGGAAGTAGGTGAGCAACGCGGCGGGGATCTCGATCGCCGTTTCGTGGTCGGGAAGGCCGCGTTTCCGCAGATCAGCGAGCGCGTCCGGGTCGGTGACCTTCCAGCCTTGGACGACGAACGTGCCGCGATCGGTGGCGAAAGCGCGTGGGCTGCCGGTCTTGCCGCTGTCCGGTTCACCCAGATAGTCGAGCTGCATGGGTCCTCCTCGGGAAATTGGTTCGGCTGCCATAGAACCGAACATTCATCGTTAGCCACAGTCCGCCAATCGGGTGGACACAGAGAGCAATTTCTAGTTTTGCTTGTTCATGACTCACTTGTGTCGCACTATTGCCCGTGCGCACGGCCGACGCCAGGTGTCGTTCCTGTCCGACGGGCCAGCCGTGTCCAAGGCAAGGCGGCAGTGCAGCCTCAGCTGTGGTGCCGCCCTGCCCCTGAATAGCAGCGGGAGGTCGGGATGTCTGATCCGGTAGATGATCCACAGCGAGACGAGGACGAGCACGTCAAGGACGTACGCGACCGGCAGAAGCGGTCATGACCGCCCCAGTGCCGCCGACGATCACCGAGTTCGAGCCGGACGTCGAGGCGATCCTGGAACGTTGGCGGGCCTGGGCGAACGCCGGGCACAGCGCCGCCCGATTCGCGCGGTACCAGGCCGGCGACGAGTTCGCCGCTCAGTTGATCGAGGCACGTCGCGGGGTACGCCTCAAAGCGATCACCACACTGACGGACAGCAAGGACGTGCGCGCAACCGCGAAGTGGCTGCACGACCGGGCGATCGAACTACACGTGCCGCAGACATCGCCATTGATCGGCTTCGACGCGGTGGCCTTGAGGTACACCCGCGCCCGGACGTGGCAGGCGTGCGCCTGGGAACTGGACCCCGACCTGCCCGAAGTCCAGTCCCTGTGGGATTGACGGCGTCACTGCTCGGCCTGGGCGCGGCCGACTGCATTGGCCTAGTCGGCGCACTCCTACTTGATTTTCGAGACAAGCACCCCAACCACAGAGGCAAGCACCGGCGAGCACGCGACCGGTCCACACGG
>CAJCJE010000273.1 GCA_903970565.1 Candidatus Melainabacteria bacterium
CCCGCACGGGGTGGTCGGCGATGTAGCCGGCGGCGCCGAAGAACTGCGTAACCTGCCAGCCCACCTCGTCGAGCCGGGCGTGCAGGTCGCCGAGCGCGGCCGGGTCGCGCTGGCAGTTGGCGTAGGCCCGCAGCAGTTCCAGCTCGGCCATGACATCGGCGATGGCGCCGGTGATCAGCTGCTTGCGGACCAGCGGCTCGTCACCGACGATCCGGCCGGAGAGGTGTTCCACCGCCTGGTCCAGCAGCCGGCGCACCAGACCGATCCGGACCGCGGCCAGCAGCCGGCCGAGTTCGGCCAGCGCGTAGCCGCCCACGGGGCGTTCGCCCTCGCACGCCACGAAGACGATGTCCTCCAGGTCGGCAAGCCGGTGCGTACGCACCTCGGCGTCCTCGCCCACCGTGTGCCGGGGGACGGCCGCGAACCTCCCCGGCGCGGTCGCGACGACCTCCGTGCCGACCAGCGCGGCGGCCAGACCGGCGGCAAGTCCCTCGTCCCTGGCGACCTTTTCACAGGTGGCCATCACGACGTTCATGGCGTCATCACTGCGGTGGTGGCCCTGGGTCAGTAGATCTGCGCTGGCTGCGCTCATGTGTCCTCCTCGACTTCGACGATCACTACCTGGAAGTAGGCACCCTGGGCCAGCGAGACCAGGGCGGCGCGATCTCCGGGCCGCAGCCGGCCGGCCCGGTCCGCGTGTTCAAGAGCCATCAGCGCGTCGGCGCCGAAGTTGTGGCCGCGCTCGGGAATCAGGTCGAGGCAGATCCGGTCCTTGGGGATACCCGAGCGGTTGCTGACCTTGCTCCAGAACATCCGGTTGGACAGATGCGGCATGACCCAGTCGAGCTGGTCGGGGCGCAGTCCGGCGGCCTCGATGGCGCGCAGCAGCGTCTGCACCGTCGCATCGCAGCAGGCCTGGCTGAACAGCGCGGTCTGCTCGTCGGACATCCGCATGTTGCGGTGGAACTCCACGGCCCGGCTGTTCGCGCCGGCCAGATAGCGGTAGCGCGGCCGAGTGGTCGGGGTGCTGGCGTGGACCAGGACACCGACCGCGCCGTCGCCGCCGATGGTGATGCCCGGAATGACCCGCGCCCGGTCATGGATGCTGCCGTGGTCGCCGCCGAGCACCAGCACCCGCTCGTCCGGGCCGGCACCGGGCCGGCCGAGGTAGCGGCGGGAGAACTCCACCGAGCGCAGTACCGAGACGCAGTTGACGTGGGACAGTCCGAACAGGGGAACGTCGGGAAGGCCGAGCCGGGCGCGCAGCCGATCGGGAAACCCGCCGCGCAGCCCGAACTCCTGGGTCAGCATGGTGTGTCCATACAGGACCAGATCGGCGCGGCCACCGGCCAGCGCGGCCTGGCCGGCCGCGACGAGCAGATCTTCCATCTGCTCGTCGTCGGCCAGCGTCGGGCTCTCGCGCAGTCCGTGCACCCTGGCGAACATCTTGCGTTCCATCGCGCCCCGCCCGGCCCGCACCAGGATGTCCTGTACCGGCTCCATCCGGCGCGGCAGCCGTACCGCGACCCGCGACAGACCGACACTCGTGGTCCGGCCAGGGGCCTCGCGGGACAGCTGTTGCAGTGACATGGTTCAGACCGCTGCCTTGCTGAAGGTGGCCTCGACGTAGTCGGCGAGACTGCCGACGGTCTGGAAGACCTCCGGGCCCAGTTCGTCGGGGTCGATCTCCAGCGAGATGGTGTCCTCCAGGCTCATCAGCAGTTCGATGACGCTGGTGGAGTCCAGGGCCAGGTCCTCGAACAGGCGCTGCTCCGGACGGAGGTCGGTCACCTCCCGGTTCAACACGGCCGACAGGGCGATCTGTAGGTGGGCGATGATCTCGGTGCGGTTCATCAGGACTCACTTCCCTGGTAGGTGGGGATTGACTGGTTGGTGCTGGTCGAAGGTTGGTGCAGGTGCTGGTGGCGCAGCAGGTCCTCGGGCTCGTCCCGGCTGCGCACCAGGTGCGCCTGACCGCCGCTGACCAGTACCTCGGCCGGGAATCCGTGGCTGAGGAACAGGCCCGGCGACGCGGAGGGCCCGTAGGCCCCGGAGCGCTGGATACCGACCAGGTCACCGGGGAGCAGGGCGGGCAGCTGGGCGTTCTTGAGGATCGAGTCGTTCGGGGTGCACAGCGGGCCGGTGACGTTCCAGGGCTGGGACTCGCCGAGGTCGGTCGCCTCCTCCGCGCGTCGGCTGAGCAGTACGGCGGGGAAGTTGCGCTTGACGAAGGACCCGATGCCGACCGCGGCCATGTGGTGGTGGGTACCGCCGTCGGCGATGGCGAAGCGCTCCCCCATCGACTCCTTCACGTAGCGCACGCCGATGACGTAGACCCCGGCCCGGCCGGTGAGGAAGCGGCCGGACTCCATGATCAGCCGGGTGTCCGGGTGCGCGCTGTGGAACTTGTCCAGCAGCGGGTTGATCTCCGTGGCCACGTCGACGGCGTCGAGGTCGTCCTCGCCCTCGAAGTAGGCGACTCCCAGGCCGCCGCCGATGTCCACCGTGTCCAGTGGCATCCCGGTGGCCTCGGCCACCCGCTCGGCCAGGTCGAGGATGTAGCGGGTGTTCTTGCCGACCACCTCCGCGTCCAGGATGCGGGTGCCCATGTAGACCTGGATGCCGCCGACCTCGGCGTACCGGTACTTCGCCGAGAGGTCGCCGGCGGCCAGCACCTGGGCCTCGTCGATGCCGAACTGGCGTGGTTTGCCACCCATCGTCAGTCTGGACCCGCTGATCGCGCAGGTCGGGTTGATCCGCAGCACGACGTGTTGGCGCACGCCCCGCTCCTGGGCCAGCCGCTCGATGTCGTCGAGTTCGTCGAAGGACTCCACGACGATCGCGTACACGCCGGTTTCCAGGCAGGCGACGAGTTCGCGCTCGCTCTTGCCGGGGCCGAGGAACACGATGTCCGAGGGCGCGGTGCCGGCCATCAGCACGGTGCGCAGTTCCACCAGCGAGGAGACCTCGGCCCTGGCCCCGCCCAGCCGCAGCGTGTTGAACACGCTGATGTTCGGGTTCGCCTTGAGCGAGTAGAACACCTCGATGGCCGGGTGCAGTGCCCGGCGCAGGCCGGTGATCGTGTCGGTGAGCAGGTCACCGTCGTAGACGTAGAGCGGGGTGCCGAACTGCTCGGCGAGTTCTTCGAACTCGATGCCCTGGATCTTCATGACGTCGCACCCACCATCTTCTGTAGCCGCGCCTCGGCTTCCTGGCGCACGGCCAGGACCTCGTCGGCGGAGTCGGCGACGCAGATCGCGTAGAGCCGGCCGTGGAAGTTGCCGTCGTCGGTCGCGGCGGCGTTGAGCGTGGCGAAGTTGTTGACCAGCACGCCGGGCAGGGACCGGCCGTCGAACAGCAGCTCGCCCAGCGCGTCGGCCACCTCGCCGAAGCTGTGCGTGCGCGAGGGGCGCAGCCCGAAGGTCGCGGCGATGGCGTGCGCGCCCTCGGGAATGAACCGCTCGGCGATCCGGCTCTGGTAGGTGGACATGTTGAACCGGGCGTTGATCTCCAGGCAGGGGTAGAGCGTGCCGTCCTGGCCGAGCATCGCGTCGACGCCGACCATGCCGAAGTAGCCCTCGGCGTGCAGTGCCTTGCCGATCGTCTCGGTGGCCGCCAGCAGGTCGTCCATCGCGGCCGGTGGCAGCTCGACCGGGAAGCGGTGGCCCTGGTGCACGTTGTCGCGCAGGACGGCCGCCTTGACCGTCTCGAACCGCACGTTTCCGGTGCGGGAGACGACCAGCTGGTAGTTGAGGTCGGTGGCGTGCTCGATCCAGGACTCGACCACCAGGTTGGCCGGTGCGTCCGCGCCGCGCCGCTCGATCAGCCGCAGCAGCCGGGCGGCGCCGGCCTCGTCCTTGACCACCACCATGCCGCGACCGGAGACGCCCAGCGACTCCTTGACCACCACCCGGCCGCCCAGCGCCAGCTGCTCGGTCAGGGCGGCCCGCAGTTCGCCCACCGTGTGGCAGATCCGGCCCGGTACCGAGGTCAGGCCGGTCTCGTCGACCAGCTGCCGGCTGAAGATCTTTCCGTTGACCGCCTTGCAGATCTGCGCGGTGGTACCGGCCAGCGGCAGCCCGGTCTCCTTGGCCAGTTCCTCCTCGGCGCTGGAGATGCCCAGCGGCATCAGGTAGGTGCCGCCGTCGGCCATCGCCCGCAGCTCGTCGAGCAGGCGCGGACAGGCCAGGGCGTCCTCGGTGACCATCCGCTGCGGGTCGCTGTGTTCTGGCCACACGGTGCGGCCGGCCGCCGCGCCCAGCCGGGTCAGGTAGTCGGTGAACTCACCGTCCATCTGGGCCTTGAGCAGCACCACGTCGCCGAGACCGGCCAGCAGCGCGCCCATTTCCTCCATGCGGTTGACCGTGGCCCCCGCGAAGGCGATGCCGGCACCGGGCAGTTTCGGCTCGCCGACCGCCCAGCTGCGTTCCACCTCGAAGTTGTTGACCAGGATGAACCGAGCGTTCTGATCGCCGGTCAGGTCTTTTTTGAGTCTTTCCAGGAAATTCATCGGTTTCTTCCTTCTCCGCTCTCGGCCACGGTCGGCCGCATCCGGTCGGCGAGCGTCCGTAGCGGTCTGGCACTGGTCAACTCGTGGATCGATACGCCGTCCCAGCCCTGTGCACGCAGGGCGGTGAGTACTCGGGGCAGGCGCAGTGCCCGCCCGCCCGCGGTGCAGTAGCTGTCCGCCGGGTCCACCTGGCACAGTCCGTTCACCTCGGCCACGACCGAGGTGAGCACCTGCTCGGCGCCGGCGCGCACCGGCAGCGGCGCGCTCGGCGAACCCTCGCCCTGCACCAGCGGGAACCGCTGCTGGGCGTCGGTGATCTGGAACCAGTCCGGGCACCGCACGGCCGGCTGCTCGTGCATCGCGCCGAGCAGGTGGGTGCGCAGCTGCGCCGGGGTGATCGGCCGGTCGGCCACCACCTCCGCGACCAGGCCGCGCTCGGTGTGTGCCAGCCGCAGCGAGACGACCGCCTCGTGGGTGCGCAGCGCGGCCACGGTCCGGTCGAGATCGACGGCGTCGGTGCCGACCCGCAGCATCGGCCGAGGCCGGGGCGGGGTGAAGCCCATCAGTTCGGCCGCCTCGCTCAGCCGCAGGTCCGGGCCTGGTTGCCGGTGGGCCTCGACGAGCCGGGCGTAGCCGCGCAGGAACGCCTCCACCGCGTCCCGGTCCATCACCTCGGTCATCGCCTGTAGGGCGAGGGTGATGCCGTCGCACCATTCGTAGATCCGGAAGTAACTGTCCACACCGGACTGTGCCCAGTCGGCCGGCTCGGCGTTCCAGACGAACCGGTCCCGTTTGGTCCGGCAGGACCTCGGTGCGTAGTTGAGGAAGTTCAGCTCCGCGTCGACCCGCAGGAACTGACCGCGCCGCGAACTCTCCAGCGACATCAGTTCCAGCACCCGGTCGTACGGGATGTGCGCGTGGGTCATCGACTCCTCGACCCGAGCCGCCGCCCTGGTCAGCACGGTACTGAAGGCCGGGTCGTCGGTGAGGTCGAAGGACGCGAGAGTCGGGTAGGACGCGCAGGTCAGCACGTCGCGATAGCCGCTGGCCTCGCGCTGGCTGGTGTACATCCGGCAGGCGACGAGCCCTTCGCCGCTGTAGGCGGCCAGCGTCACCGCGTAGGCGGCCAGGTGCACCGCCGAGGGCCAGACCCGCTGGCGGCCGGCGATGGTGCGGGCCGTGCCCAGCAGCGCGGGCGCGGTGAACGAGGCGCTGTGCGCGGCACCCGGCCGGGCCCCGGCGTCGCGCCGCCGCGCGTACACGTCGGCCGGTGCTCGCCGCAGCTCGCCGTGCCAGTGCGCCAGCGCGGAGTCCACCGCGTCCGGTGACAGCGCGGACTCGTGCCGGGCCAGGTCGACCGGCTGATAGCGGACCGCTGGCAGGTTCACCGCTGCCCGCTCGACGCGCGCGAGCAGCACGGTGTCGAGTTCACCGGTGAACAGATCCAGGCTCACGTCGTCCAGCGCGAGGTGGTTGAACACCAGGTGCAGCCGCTTGGGCACGCCGCCGGTGGTGACCACCCCGGCCCGGATCGGCCACTCGCTGGTGATGTCGAAGGCGGTCTCGGTGAGACGGCGGATCATCTCGGCCGGGGCCGGCGTGCCGTCGTCCTCGGTGCTCGCCTCGCGCAGCGACAGCTGGCCGGGCGGCTGCACCCGCTGTTGCGGCCACGGCAGCGCGTGCAGGTCGTAGACGGTGCGCAGCACCTCGTGCCGGCGGATGAGGTAGTTCAGCGCGGAACGTACGTGCGCGGTGCCGGTACCCGCGGGCAGCGGGTGGGTGATGGCGATATGCGCGTCGTGCCGGAACTCGGCGGGCACCTGTAGGTAGTGCAGCAGGTGGTGGTGTTGGCCCCAGCACAGGTCCGCACTCTTGGGTGCGCTCATCGACGCGAGCATCTCATCCTCCCAACGGGTAATCGACTCCTGCCGATAGTCGTTCGTGCGCAAGGCTTGCGACAGTCTTCGCCGATGGCAGCTAATGGACTGTATGAAGCTGACACCGCCGAATGCGAACCGCCGACGATTACCCCTTGACGGCGGGTGGCCGTTTCGGGGAATCTAAGCGGGCTCCGGAAAGCCGAATACCGGCTAGACCGGATTAGCTCCGGAAAGCCGATTCTCGGCCAGACCGGATTACGACATCTCGCACTGGGAAATGGGGTGAACAAGCAATGGACAAGATCGCCGTCAAGGAGGCCAACAAGGTCGCCGTCAAGGACGCCGTCAAGGACGCCGTCAAGGAGGCAGTCAAGGAAGCCTGATGCGAGGTGGTATGGCGGCGAAGGATTCTCGCGAACCTTCGCCGCCGTGCCGTTC
>CAJCJE010000274.1 GCA_903970565.1 Candidatus Melainabacteria bacterium
GTCAGCAACCGTGTCGAAGGCGATCTCCACACACGGCAGCTGCCAGGCTTCCCTCGTCTTGTCGACCGTGACCATCAGGGTGAAGCCGAGTGCCTCGAGGGCCTTGCGCATCGCCATCGGATTGCTGATTGGCGTCTCGAACTCGTCAGCGTAGCGTGTCTCGGGGTTGTCGATGTGCCAGCACTTGTAGTTGAACGAGCTGACCTCGCTCGTCCTGACTCGCACCCACTCGGTGATCGCGGGCGGGGCAAGGAAGTCCTTGTGTGGCGCGTTAAAATAGTCATCAACCTGGCGCGTTGCCGGAGCCTGGGAACCGCCGCGTTCTACGAGCATCGCTCTAAGCGTATCGGGCTCGGCGATCGAATACTTTCTCTCAATCTCGACGTACTGCACGGGCGAGCGTCCTTTCTACGGTGCGGGCAATCACGACCGGCAACGTAGACGAAGCCACTGACAATTTGGCTCGCCAGGCTTTTCCCGAGAGCCCTTCTTGTCCGCTCATGTGCGAGTTGCATCCGTGACGACATGTCGACGTGTCGCCTTGCGCGTCCAGCATCCGACTGTGCAGTATTTCGGCCCGCTGGCGCCACCGGGTCATAAGTCCGGGGGTGGAGGCTGCTGGCTCGTCGCGACGGCTAGGGGGAGCATCCGAGGGACTCAGCGCGTTCCACCGCTATGAGAGGCAACTTGCCTACCGCCAGCCCCGAATCCGTTGGGACGGCCAGGGGACCACTCCCAGGGACTTCTTCCACGTGCAGGTCTCGACGTGCCGCACGTAGCGTAGTACGAAGAGATCGTTGCTACGCTGCCGCAGCGCCAAGCTCAGCCGCTTGCGGCACTGGTCACGCGCTGGCAGGACGACCGGCTATGGGTGGAGGTGAAGCACCACTTTCTGCAGGAACGGCACCTCGATCCAGATCGTTGGTATTTCCAGGATTCCAGGGGTAAAGGTGGGCCCAAGGACTTTTCGCTCCGGTAGCCGATGCCTATGTGAAGATTTTCCTCAACCCAGACGGCACACTGCGATCCGGGTGGCTCGTGCCGCACGCCGAAATCATCGCCTATGTGCGTAAAGAATCCCGGCGCGGAGGCGGATGGAATTACAAGGTCGCGTTCGCCCACGACATTCCGATCGGAATGGACATCGCCGAGCAGGTTCAGCAAGCGCTCGATACTCCGTTGCCCGACATGGAGTCCCGCTGAGTGGCCCTCGCGGTGTCGTCACCTGAGCCGTTGTCAGTAGTGCCGCGGGACAGGGCATCCGCCGAGATGAGGAATTCTCAGCGGCAGTGCACCGTCTACAGGCCAGTGTGTTCGGTGCCGTCTTGATTCAGCAACCGCATTCCAGTAGGCCCGTGGTGGTTACACCAGCTCAATTCGAGATCGACAGGGGCGGTCTCGAATGGGGTCTCGGGAACGTCGAAGGCGAGGCCGTGCTGCGGGCCGCGATAGACGGACACGGTGCCGTCGCACTCACGCGACGGGCACGGTAGCCCTTCTGCGGTCATGTGGCCGAGGAAGGCGCCGTTTTCGCCGGCCTTGCAGCTCAACGTATAGGTGACCAGATCTGGATACTGGTCGGCGGTCACTGGTTCAGCAGCCATGACGTGACGTTAGCATCCGCCATTCCGTCAGGGCAGGCTGCGATGAAATCGCGCGTGTAGAACGCCGGCGGGCGTCGAGGGTCGGCTGTCGAGGCGGTGGTCAGTGACAGGCGATCCGTTCGCGCAGCACGGTGGCAGCGTCAATGATCTCGGTGGCCGCTCGTTCTTGCCATCCGGTGAAGGTGCGATTGAGCTGGTCCACGACCGCGCTGTGGGCGGGGCACTGGTTTGGCGTCTAACTGGCGATTCTGAGCCTTCGATGATCACCCGGATGAGCGGCACGCCTTGGGGTGAACTCAGCGTGTCGCTCCCAGGTCCTTGATCATTTGTGCTTCTACGCTCCGCAAACGCGGACTCCTCTCAACGATCGCCACAGATCAGGAACCCGCGATTGACCGCGTGCACGGTGTGGCAGGTGCATGTCGCGTGCCTGCCATGGAGACAAGGAGATAGCAATGGACCGGGATATTCCCGGCTGGCTGGGGCGTTGGCTGCTGGGCAACCGTGTGGAGCCCGCTGGGGCTCACGACGCTCTACAACGCATGAACAGGGACGAGCTCACGCCGAAAGACCTGCGGACGTTGCTGCTGGTGCCGTTGGGAGGTCTTGAGCAGACGCGCGAGCAGGTGATGGCCTACATCGAAGCGCGACCTCACTTGGCCGTCAGCGTGGTCAGCGTGCACGCCCAACTCGCGAGCTTGAAGCTTCCCTCGATCGATCCCCAGCCGCTGTTGATCGATGGGATCTTGGTGTTCCGCGGTCGCGCCACATTCGTCATCGGAGAACGGACTTTCGCCGGCGCCTGGCATACCGAAGCATCGAAGCCAGCGTTGAAACGGGCGTGCTACGTCAGCTTGCTGCGGGAATTGATTGCTGATCTTGGAGCTATTCCTGCTGTGCTGGAGTCGGAGTTGCCGGCCGTCTCGATCGAAGACGTCGTCGTCGACGAGTCCGTGTCGGGTGACTGGCTGGAGATGAACGCGAAGCAGTTTCTGGCCGTACTGACCGATGCGGCGGAGCAGCCGACCCCGGATGAGCGACTGGTGGAGCACACGCTCCTGCGCGCGCGGTCGGGGCTGCTCGATGACCGAATGCTCGCGGTGGTGTTGTTCCAGGCGCGGTCACGGGCATGGGATGACGTCCGACGGGCCGGATTGCGGGCCGCCCAGCGGACGAAGCCCATGCTGGCGCGGGTGCTCAACCAGTATGCGTCAATCCGGGGTACGTCGACAGCGCGGTTCGACGTACGCCACGATGATGATGGTCTCAAGTCGGCGCGCGTGTACGTTCAGATCGACGGTGACTGGCACGAGTTCGGACCGTGCCGCGATGTCGGCCAGGCCGCGGCACGCCAGGCCGTGCGGCTGCTCACGATCGCTCAGCTGTCCGGGCTCCCGGACCCGGCCCACTGGCCTGACCGCGGTGGTGCGACACCTGGCTGGCTGACGGTGTGCGGTGACCAGACTCCCCTCAGCGTCGTGGACGCCGCGAGCAGCCGCCAGATCATCACCCGGCTGCAGTGGCAGCAAGAGAAGTCGGCCCAACCACCGCGAGCAAACGCCACCTGCCGGTGGAAAGGAGCGCGGCTGACCGCGTCGAGCCAAGGCGACACCCTTCAGGATGCCCGACAGGCCGCCGCCACCGGGCTGATCCTCCTGGTCAACAGCCACGAGAGCGCGCCTAACCACCAGCCTGCACCGGCTGATGCCCCCACGGACACGGTCTCCGACGAGGGGGGACACGGTCGGCAAGCGACAGACGACGTCGACGAAGCGCCGCGGGCGGCGGCCGGAACGCCGCTACCGTCGGACCCCGCCCAGGGGCCGTCACCTGACCCGACCACCGGTCGTGGGGCAGCAGCACCGCACGTCGACACCCTCAGCCGGGCACTTGCCGGCCTTCGGCAGATCAGCGTGCCGGACACCCTCACCCGGGAGACCGTCGCTGCGGCGGTCGCGGCCGGTCGTGACCTCGCGTTCGACACCACGGTCCATCCGCCAGCCGCTGGGCTGGTGTGCATCAACGTCAGGCCATCCCGCGAGTCAGCGGCCACCGTCACTCGTCGAGTCCTCGGCCCCCATGAACACGACTGGTCCTACCCGTGCGGTCGGATTGCCCCCGCGGACGCGATCGCGGTGTTGCTGG
>CAJCJE010000275.1 GCA_903970565.1 Candidatus Melainabacteria bacterium
ACCGCCCGGTCCTCCAGCGAGGCGAGGTAGGCGCGCCGGGTGCGCATGTTCACGCCGAGCACGAACGCGGCGGTGACCAGGCCGGACAGGAACACCACGGCGGCAAGGACACCGTCGAAGCCACCGTTCGCCCACCGCGCCGAGGCAATCACCACGCCGATCTCGACCAGGCCGGCCGCGATCAGGGCCCGCCGCCGGTCGCCGTGCGCGGCCACGGTGTACAAGGCGATGAGCAGGGCTGCGTCGATCAACACCGCCCGCCCGAACCACCACTGGCCGAGCGCGACCAGGTACAGCCAGCTGAACGCCAGAAGGGGATACCGCCTGCGCAGCACGAGCGGCGCGGCCAACAGCGCCTGCGTGGCCACCACCCGCCACAGCGCCGGGTACTCCAGTGCCCTGGGCCCCACTGCGCCGCCGACCAACACGACGGCGAACAGGACGTCGACCGCCAGACGATGCCGAATCGACCAGTCCCGCAACCAGCCGAGGCGCGGCCACCCGGACACCGCGTGGCCCACCTCGGCCGATCCGGTGGTCATCGCACCCTCGATGCGCACCTCACCATCATCTCTCGCTGTCCACCTCTACTTGTCGGGTGCCCTCAGGCATCGCGGCGGCGCAGCAGCACCGCGCCGATCACGATGGCAACCGCGATCCACGCGCACAGCACCCCGAATCCGGTCCACGGGGCCAGGCCGGTCGGGTCCGGGCTGGCCGAGGCCAGTTGACTGCCGGCGTTGCTGGGCAGGTAAGGCACGATATGCGGCTGCCAGCTGTCCGGCAGCAGTTCGGACACCGACGGCAGGATCAGCACCAACCCGAACAGGCTGGCGATCGCACCAGCCGTATGCCGCAGAATCCAGCCGAGGCCGACCCCGAGCAGCCCGATCCCGGTCGCGTACAGACCCACCCCGAACACGGCACGCAGTATGCCCGGTGAGGTCAGCGCGTAGCCGAGCCCGGCCGAGTTCACGATCGGCTGCACCACGAAGTAGGCGATGAACGAGCTGGCCGTGATCGCCACGAACACGATCACGGCGAGCACGGCCGCCTTGGCCCACAGCACGGGCAGTCGTTTGGGCGCGGCGGCCAGGCTGGACCGGATCATCCCGGTCCCGTACTCCCCGCTGACCACCAGCACCCCGAGCACGCCGACGACGAGCTGGACCAGCAGGTAGCCACGCATGGCGGTGTCGCCGGCCTGGAAGTTGAGCCCCTGTGCCGAGTGCAGCGACCGGAGCCGGTCGTATCGGTTCACCGCGGCGTAGGCGAACAGGCAGTCCAGCCCGATCATTCCGATCACGGCGATCACCAGGCTGTACAGCGAGGAACGCAGCGACCAGAACTTCAGCCACTCGGAGCGGATCACCCCCCACTGACTCACCCGCAGGTCGGGCGACAGTTCGACGTGGCGCGCGGGCCGGGGCGGGCCGGCTATCGTGTCGGTGCTCATCAGGCTGCCCCCTCCAGTCCCTCGGTGCGGTACTCCACCGCGTCCTGGGTGAGTTCCATGAACGCCTCCTCCAGCGAGGCCTGCACCGGAGTCAGCTCCTCCAGTGGCATCCCGTGCTCGCAGGCGATCCGGCCGATCTCGGTGCCGGACAGGCCGGAGACCTCCAGCAGACCGCGCTCGCTACTGGTCACGCTCACCTGCGGGCCGACCAGCAGCTCACGCAGTTGACTGGCCTGTGGGGTGCGCACCCGCACCACGTTGCGGGAGGCGCTGTCGATGAACTCGGCCACCGAGGTGTCCGCGATCAGCCGACCCCGGCCGATGACGATGAGGTACTCGGCGGTCAGCGCCATCTCGCTCATCAGGTGCGAGGAGACGAACACGGTGCGTCCGTCGGCGGCCAGGGCGCGCAGCAGGTTGCGAATCCACAGGATGCCCTCCGGATCGAGACCGTTGACCGGCTCGTCCAGGATCAGCGTCGCCGGATCACCGAGCAGCGCCGCTGCGACCCCGAGCCGCTGCCCCATGCCCAGGGAGAAGCCACCGGCGCGCCGGCGCGCCACGTCGCGCAGGCCGACCAGGTCGATGACCTCCTCGACCCGGCCACGCGGGATACCGGTGGTCAGCGCCTGCGCGAGCAGGTGGTGGTAGGCGCTGCGGCCGGTATGCACGGCTCTGGCCTCCAGCAGCGCGCCCACCTCGCGCAGTGGAGCCCGGTGCTCGGCGTAGCGCTTGCCGTTCACCGTGACCTCGCCCGAGGTGGGCGCGTCGAGGCCGAGGATCAGCCGCATGGTGGTGGACTTGCCGGCCCCGTTCGGGCCGAGAAATCCGGTGACCACTCCAGGTCTCACCGTGAAACTGATGTCGTCGACGGCGACCTTGTCGCCGTAACGTTTGGACAGCGCCCGTGCCTCGATCATGCCAACCTCGTCTCACGACAACCATTCCGGTTGATACCCCAACCGTAGGCGTGAGCGAGCGACACGGCGACGGTCCACGGACTGATCTTCCGGACGACGGGCGTGCGACTTCCGGCACAGCGTGTACGCCGGAAGTCGC
>CAJCJE010000276.1 GCA_903970565.1 Candidatus Melainabacteria bacterium
GACCTGGCCGCGCGAGGCCGGCCGCCACTCGTCGTGCTCGCCGGCCGCCACGGCGACTCCGCCGCCGGTGTCTCGCCCGCGGGTCTTCTCGACCACCGCGGCGAGGGCGGTCACGGTCGGCGCGGAGCGCAGCTGGTCGAACGTCAGAGCGGCGCCGGTGGCCCGGGTGATGCCGCTGAGCAGTTGCAGCCCGCGCAGGGAGTCGCCGCCGGCCGCGAAGAAGTCCTCGTCGGCACCGGCCGGGCGGCCGAGCACGTCAGCGACGAGCCGCGCGAGGACGCTTTCCACCCCGGACGGCGTGGCCACGTCGGACTCGTCGGACTCGTCGGTGCCGGCCGGGGCGGGCGGTGGCGGCAGTTCGAGCGGCAGCACCTTTCCGTTCTGCGGGGACCGCGGGATCAGGTCCAGCCAGACGATGGTCTGCGGGAGCATGACGGCGGGCAGCCGGTCGGCCAGCTCGGCGCGGAGCGCGACGTCCGCGGCCGGCGTGTGGTCCCCCTCGGCGTACGCGATCAGCCGGGCGCCGGAGACCGGGTCGTCGGCCGCGACCACGACGGCGTCGCGTACGCCGGCACAGGCCCGCACCGCGTTCTCCACCTGGCCGGGCTCGACCCGGAAGCCACGGATCTTGACCTGGCGGTCGGACCGGCCGAGGAACTGGATGTTCCCGTCCGGGAGCAGGCTGGCCCGGTCACCGGTCCGGTACATCCGCGCGCCGGGCGGCCCGAAGGGGTCCGGCCAGAACCGGTCGGCGGTGGTGGACGGCGCGCCAAGATAGCCGCGGGCCAGCCCGAAGCCGGCGATCCACACGTCCCCGGGTTCGCCGTCGGCCACCGGTTCGAGGTCGTCGTCGAGCAGGTGCACCCGCACCCCGGGCAGCGCTCGCCCGATCGGCACGAGTCCGATGTCGGGTAGGTTCGCCGGGTCCGGCCGGTAGGTGGTGCAGCTGATCGTGGTCTCGGTGGGCCCGTAGTCGGCGATGAAGTCCACCGGTCGCGAGCCGACGATCTCCAGCCAGGTGGCGAGCCGGTCCATCCGCATCTTGTCGCCGCCTGCGAACACCGCGCGCAGGCTGTCGGGCAGCGACACGATCCCGGCGACGAGGTCGTCGACCCACTGGTGCCAGTAGTTGCTCGGGAGGCTCACCATTGTCGCTTCGTGGGCCGAGATCAGTTCGGTCAGCTCGACGCTGGTCGGACGGGCGGTGTCCGGCAGCACGACCGCGGCGCCGGCCAGCCACGCCGGCAGCACCTCCTCCAGCGAGGCGTCGATGTGCATCGAGGTGAACTGCACGAACCGGTCGGCCGGCCGCAGGCCCAGCTCCGCCCGGATCGCGGTGGCGTGCCCGGCCAGGCTGGCGTGTGAGACCCCGACCGGCTTCGGCCGGCCGGTCGAGCCGGAGGTGAAGAAGCAGTACGCGAGATTGGCCGGCCGGATCACCGGCGCCGCGCGGCCGTCCACGGCTGGGGCGACGGGGCCGGCCGTGTCGGTCAGCTCGGCCAGGTCGACCACCGCGAACCCGGAATCGTCGAACTCCCGCTCCGGTCCGCCGCGGAGCACGAGCGCGACTCCCGCGTCCGCCAGCATCCCGGCCACGAGCGTGGCCGGTAGCGCGGCGTCCAGCGGAACGTAGACGCCACCGGCCTTCCACACCGCCAGCAACGTCACCAGCCAGCGGGCCGAGCGTTGTTCGACGGCGACCCCGACCCGGACCTCCGGCCGCACGCCGAGCCCGGCGAGCCGGCCGGCCAGCACGCAAGCCTGGTCGTCGAGCTGGCGGAAGCTCAGGACGCCGCCGCCGGAGAAGATCGCGGGCGCGTCCGGGGTGCGCGCCGCCTGAGCCTCGATCAACTGATGTGCGCAGAGATCGGACATCGATCGCCTACCTCCATCCGTGCCGTAGAGATGACATGCGTTCGGTCAGGCGACCGCGCCGCCGGCCGTGGCTCGCCGCCAGCTGCCGTACAGGGCGGCATAGACACCGCCCTCGGCGAGCAGTTCGTCGTGCCGGCCGCGTTCCACCAGCCGGCCGCCGTCGAGCACGATCACCTCGTCGGCCCGTTCGGCGGTGGCCAGCCGATGCGCGACGGTCAACGACGTGCGTCCCGCGGTGAGCCGGCGCAACGCCTCGATGAGCGTCAGCTCGATCTGCGGGTCCACGGCCGAGGTCGCCTCGTCGAGGATCAGGCAGTCCGGGTTGGCCAGGTACGCGCGGGCCAGCGAGACCAGCTGCCGCTCGCCCGCGGACAGGCTCTCGCCGCGCTGCCCGACCGGGGTGTCCAGGCCGCGCGGCAGGCTGCCGAGAAACGCTGCCGCGCCCAGCTCGTGGAAGGCCTGCTCGATCTCGGTACGGGTGGCGGAGGGTCGCCCGTATCGGACGTTCTCCTCGACCGTGGTGTCGAAGAGGAACGGGTCCTGCGGCACGACCACCACGCGCGAGCGCAGCGACTCGGTCGCGAGTTCCCGTACGTCCACGCCGCCGATCAGGATGCGGCCGTGGTCGGGGTCGGCCAGCCGGGCGATCAGCTTCGTCAGCGTCGTCTTTCCCGATCCGGTGGCGCCGACCAGCACGACCTGGCGGCCGGCCGGCACCTCGAACGACACGTCGTCCAGGGTCGTGCCAGCGCCCGGGTAGCCGAAGGTGACATCCCGCACGGCCACCGCAGGCGGGCCGGCCGGCAGCTGCCGGGGGTCGGCGGGCTCGGCGACGTCCTCGACGATGTCCAGCAGCGCCAGCACCCGTCGCCAGCCCGCGGCGGCATTCTGCGTGAAGTCGATGACCTGGGTGAACTGCCCAACCGGCCCCAGGAACACGGTCACCAGCAGGAGGAACGCGACCAGATCGCCTGCGGTGCGCCCGCTGGACGGGCCGAGCGCCAGGCCCACCGCGACGACGCCGACCACCACGATCGCGGAGAACAGCTCGGCGAGCGAGAACAGCACGCTGCCCAGATAACCGGCGCGGGCCTTGGTGTCCCGCCACCGGCGGATGGTCGCCGTGGTCCGCCGCAGGCTCGGCGTGGTGATGCCGTAGGCGCGGATGACGGCCGCGCCCTGGATCGTCTCCGAGATCACCGTGAGCAGATCGGCGACGCGGCCCCGGACCGCGGTGTGCGAGGCGCCGAGGCGCCGGGTCAGCACGTTGATGAGGACGACGAGTGGCACGCTCAGCGCAACCGTGACCAGCGTCAGCCAGAGGTCGTAGTACGCCATGCCGACGAGGGCAGCCAGCATACCGGCGCCGTTGACCACCCCGGCGACGCCGCCCCACTGGAGGAACTGGCTGAGGGTCTCGACGTCGGAGGTCACCCGGGACACCAGCTTCCCGCGCGTCTCGGCCGAGTGGTAGGCCACGCTGAGCCGGTGTACGTGGCCGAAGGCGCGGACCCGCAGCCCGTACAGAGCGCGCTCACTGGCGATCGCGAGGCGCAGCAGGCTCACCCAGTTGATCACCGCGCTGCCCACCACCACCACCGCCGCCAGCGAGCCGAGGCGAATCAGCTGGCCGGTGTCGATGTGTCCGGCGCTGAGTCCCTGGTCGAAGAGCAGCTGGACCAGGACCGGTATGGCCAGCCGGCCGAATCCGCCGACCACTGCGAGGACGAGCGTCAGGGTCAGGCCGTCGCGGATCTCCGGGATGGCGGCGAAGCCCCGGCGAAGCACCGCCCACGTCGAACCGGCAATGCTGTCGGGGTCGGCCGGAACCACACTCATGTCGCCACTCGCTCTCGCTCGTAGGCCCGGGTCAGCTGGTCGTAGCCGTCGATCCGCAGCAGGTCCGCGTGGGTGCCGATGCCCGCGATCCGGCCGCCGTCGAGGTAGATGACCGAGTCGGCGATGGCCAGCGTCGCGGCGCTGCTGGTGACGACGATCGTGGTGGTGGAGGGCAGGCCCGTCGCGAGCCCGCTCATGATCTCCTGGCGGGTGGTGGCATCGACGGCGGACGTCGCCTCGTCCAGCAGGAGCACTCGTGGCCGGCGGAACAGGGCGCGGGCCAGGGCGATGCGTTGCTGCTCACCGCCGGAGAGCGTCACCCCGCGCTCGCCGACCCGAGTCGCCAACCCGTCCGGCTGGCCGTCCACCAGGGCAGTGGCCCGGGCCAGGCGCAATGCCTCGTCCAGCCGCTCCCGGTCGGCGTCGGTCGGGGCGGCGTCGAAGTCGAGCAGGACGTTCTGGACGAGCGTGCCGGCGAACAGGAACGGCTGCTGGAAGACCGCCGCGCAGGTCGCCGCCCGGTCGGCCGCGCAGACCCGGTACAGGTCGACCCCGGTGAGCTGCACCGTGCCGTCGGTCGGGGGCAGCAAGCCAGCCAGCGCCAGCAACAGCGTGCTCTTACCCGACCCGGTACTCCCGGTGATCGCGACGGTCGCGCCGGCCGGGACGTCGAAGCTCACGTCGGAAAGGATCGCGGGGCCGTCCGGGTAGGCGAAGCCGAGACCCTGGACACGCAGGTCGAGCGGACCGTCCGGCAGAGGCTGCGGATCTACCACGGCCGGCGGTGGCTTCTCGCCGAGCACCGTCTGGACCCGGCCGTACCCGGCGAGCACGCTCGGCACGTGGGCCAGCACGTTGCCGATCAGGCTCAGCGGCACCCCCAGCAGGGCGAACAGGTTGACGAAGCTGATCAGGGGGCCGATCGTGATCGCGCCGCTGCTCACCTGCCACGCCCCGACCACCAGGATGACCAGCGACGTAGCGGTCGGAGTCAGATCGACCAGCGAGTCCATCAGCCATTCCCACACCGACAGCGTGATCTTGGCATCGCGGAGCCGGACCGATTCGGCGGCGAACCGGTCCCGCTCGGCGCCGTCCCGGCCGAGCGTCTTCACCAGGAACGCGCCGTCGAAGCTCTCGTGGGCGACCGCGGTCACCCGCCCCAGCCGCTCCTGGACCACCTCGGCGGGCCCTTCGACCCGTTTCTGGTACGAGGAGTTGATCAGCATCAGCGCCGGGACCATGGCAAAGCCGATCACGGCCAGGATCGGGTCCACGACAAGCATCCAGCCCGCGGTGACCAGGAACATCAGGAACATGCCGAGTACCTGTGGCATTCGGGCCGGTAGGTCCGCGGCAGCCTCGGGGTCGGTGGTGACGTGCGCCAGCTTCTCGCCGGTCGGATGGGCCCCGTGGTAGGCCATCGGCAGCGCGTCGTACCGCTCGACGACGGCCTCCCGCAGGGTGGCGTCGAACCGGGCCCGGGTCGCGGTGGCGGTGCATCGCTGGATCATCCCGGCCGAGCCCCTGACCACGCCGATCGCGAGCACGACCAGGACCACGGCGATGGCGGTGCCGGTGGCCACGTGGCCACCGTCGAACCTCGGTATCACCACGTTGCTGACCAGGTCGCCGAGCGCGACGGACCAGACGGTCAGTCCCGCGCCGTAAAGCATCGAGGCGGCCAGTCCCCAGCTCATCGAACCCGGATGGGCGCGGAAGGCGACCAGCAGCAACATGCACGACCGGCGCAGGAGCTTGGGCCGCGCGGCCGGCTTCTGGTCCACCATCGCACCTTCCCCGTCGTTGGCTGTCGTCATCGCTGCTCAGCAGTACGAAATGAGCTGCCACGGCTGGTGACGCCGGTGAAGTTCCGGAAGGGACACGGGAGGTGGCGGCTGCCCGCCGGCCCGGTCGCGTCCGCTGGCTCAGCCACTGTGCGTCCCGTGCTCCTGGGCCGAGGCGCTCATGGCGGCCCGCAGGCTGGCCGGGCGCATGTCCGTCCACAACTCGCCGATGCGCGCCAGACAGTCCTCTCGGGACGCTGGCTCGCCGACTGAATCCCACCCGGCCGGTACCGACCGGTCCGACCGCCAGATCGAGTACTGCTCCTCGTCGTTGCGAACGATCACGTACCTGTCGTCGCTGTCGGTCATGGCTGCCTCTCGCTCTCGGCCCGGGCCGCACGCGGCTCCGGTGACAGGGGGAACCGGCCGGAAAGGCCCTCGATCTCGATCTCGATCCCGACCGAACCGCCCGCGCGTGCGGCCGGCCCGCGATCCGGCGGGCCGACGCGAGCCAGGTGCGCCACCAGCCGGTCCCGGTCGGTCACCAGCCGGGCACATCCGCGAACGTCGATCGACATCGGGTCCCCGGCCTGCGGCTCGCCGGGCGGCGCCGCGTCCGGCTGGAACACCGCCAGCACCTTGCCGCCGTCCAGCAGCGGCAGCTGCGGGTCGGTCCGGTCGAGCACGCCGAACAGGACGCCGTTGCGACCGCGGTGACGATCCAGCACCAGCGGCAGCCGGGTCGCGACCGGGAACTCCCCCGGACAGGCGCTCACCAGCGTGCCGGAGCCGCACCGGTCGATCAGCGCCCCCAACGTCGCCGCGTCCGGCCCGGCGTCGGGCCGCGCCGGTGGAAACGCACGGGCCAGCGACCCGCCGTCCTTGGCGATCGCCGTGATGATCTGCTTGGACCGGAAGGGCAGCAGCGACAGCAGCGTGTCGCCGAGCCCGTGCGTCGCCTCGGCGAAGCCCTGCACGTACAGGCCGCAGGTCAGCTCCTCGGTGGCGCGTACCCGGTGATCCCGGGAAACCACCGGCCGGCCGTCGCCGTCGGTCTCAAGGTAGGGCAGGACGTCGTGGTACATCGTCGGGTCCAGCCGGCGCCGGTACCCGGTGGCCAGCACCAGGCCGTCGGCACGGAGCACCTGGGACTCGCCGCCGAAGCGGCTCTCGACCCCGATCCGGATGCCCGCGCCGTCGGCTCCGGCCCGGGTCACCTTCGAGTCGCCGTGCACCTGGAGTCGGGTTCGGCCGCGCACCTCGTCGGCATACGTCAGCCGGTACAGGTCGTCGAGAAAGCCTTCCTCCACCACGCCGTAGTTGGTGTTGCGCAGGCTGGCGGCCCAGGCGCGCCGGTTCTCCTCGCGCCGGGAGGAGAAGTCGTCGGCGTTGGCCTCGAAGTACTGCTCGTTGGCGAACGGATTGTTGTCGGTGGCGCGCAGCGAGTATCCCGGCAGGATCAGGTGGACGCGGGAGTTGCGGTAGCGGTCCAGGAAGTAGTGGGCGATCTCGCCCGCGCTCTGCCCGTCGCCTGCGACCGCGAACTCCCACTCGCGGTCGTGGTCGGTGAACGTCCGGGGGACCGTCGGCAGGAACGCGCTGGAGTGCAGCACGGTCGGGCCGAGGGTCACCGCCTCCGGCACACGGGGTACGCCGCCGAGCGCGTGCACCAGGTTGCGGGCGTGGTACTCGACGACCTCGCCGGTCGTGGTGTCGGTCGCGGTCACCCGGAAAAGCGACAGCGCGCCGTCGTCGTCGCGGACCGGAGTCACCGCGCGGACCGCGGAGTGGTAGCGGACCAGGTCGGCGAACTGGGCGGCGACCCACCGCAGGTAGTCCTGGAACTCCAGCCGGGTCGGCCGGAACTCGGCGAGGTTCACGAACTTCTCCAGCCGCCCCTTGGCCTTCTCGTACTGCAGGAAGGTGAACGGGCTGGTCAGGTTCCGCAGGGACACCAGGTCCTTGAGGAAGGAGATCTGCATCCGGGTGCCGTCGATGAGCATGCCCTCGTGCCAGCGCATGTCCGGGGAGCGCTCCAGGAACAGGCAGCGGCGATCCGGCGCGATCTCCTGGACCGCGATGGCGAGCGCGACGTTCGACGGTCCGAAGCCCAGTCCGATCAGGTCGTACGGCTCATCCGGCGTGCCGAGATTCCTCACGTGCCGCTCCCTCCTCGACGTCCGCCCGGCTGGCTCATTGGGTCGCCGCGGAGCGTTGGGCAACGCGATCCATGCGACCGGTGTCCAGGAACCCGACCACGGGCGGCACCGGGGACACGACCCGACCGGCCTCGTCGAGCCGCCGCTGATACTGCGCCGCGACCTCGGGCAGCCGGGTCCAGTGCGTCGTGGGGCGCAGATGGTGCTCCTGGTGGTATCCGTCGTTGAAGGTCAGTCGGTTGTACAACCGGCCGTAGTAGCTCACGGAGTTCGCGTACCGGCTCTCCGGCTCCGCACCGAAGTGCCGGTAGTAGTTCTGGACGTTGACCAAAGTGAAGGCGATCGCCACCGACGGCAGATAGCACATCACCAGCCACTGCCAGGACAGGACGCCGAGCAGCGCGGTGAGAACCAGCTGGGCCAGGCGGTCGTAGCGGATCTGGGCGAGTTCGGCCGCGCGCCGGGCCGGGTTCCGGGCGGCCAGCCCCAGCAGCGTGGTCTCCCGGGGGCTGACGCCGCACAACCGGTGCAGGGACCACACGGTGCCCGCGAACTCCTGGATCGAGGCGACGAGGCTGTAGGCCAGGTACCGCCACAGCGGGGCGACCTCGTCGTCCCGGCTGTACCGGTAGGTGGAGCTGAGATCGGCGGTGACCCCGTCGCGCTTGCGGTCGTTGTTGTACCGGTGGTGGTTGCGGACGTGGCTGAGGTGATACGACTGCGCCGACTGCGCGATGTTCGCCGAGATCACCAACGACACGACCCGGTTGTACCGGTCGTCGGTGAACCAGGGCATGTGCACGAACATGTGGTTGACGATGAGCACCGAGTACGTGACCATGCCGGTGACCAGGATCGCCGAGCCGAGCCGAGGCCACAGCGCGTCCGGCGTCAGCGCGGCCAACGCGATCGTCACGGCGAACTGGGCGATGGTGAGCCCGAGCAGGAAGGCGTCGGCCGGGCTGTTGCGCCATAACCGTCTTGGCTCGCGCTCGATCATGTCACCAGCACCTTTCGGAGAGTGTTCTTCGACAGAGCGCGGGCACGCCTGCCGGCTGCCGTCAACGGGCCCGATCCGTGAGGCGGTTCGACCCGGGTGAATGCCGCTCGTCGCTCGTGAAGACAGACCGACCGTACGCAGCGCCTGCCGTGCCGGCGCAGTCACGTGAACCGGCGACAGGGCGCCCGGCCCGCTGCGCGGACCATCGGACCGGGCGTCGGCAGCGCCGCCCCGCGAGCCACCCGGCGAGCGCCGCGACGGTCGGCGCGGGACGGGGCCGTTTTACGGGACGCGGCCCGCCAATGGCACGGCGCTAGGTTTCTTGGCAGGAGGTCCGGCCGGTTCTTGCCGCGCTGTCGTGCACCAATCCCCGCTTGCGATGCCGACGTCGCGTTGAACGGTGACGAGCGAAGGAGAGACCATCGTGGTACGGCCGAGCGAGCAGCTGACGCCCCAGCTCTCTGACTATCTCGATTTCCTGGATCGCGGGGAAACGAACTACCTGCCCTATCTGATGTACTTCAACCGGCCGAACTTCCGATCGGCCGTCATCAACACCGACCAGTTCGGATTCCGGATTTCCCACGGTCCCAACGGCCAGGCGTCGGTGGGAGGAGACCACCCCGGCGGGCCGGTGCGCCTGCTGGTGGGCGGTTCGGGGGTGCTGAGCTACGGCGCCACGAGTGACGCGACCACGCTCGCCTCCCGGCTCTGGATGAAACACGCTCCGGACCGGCCCTGGCTGAACTTCGGCGCCCCGTACTTCAACTCCACCCAGGAGCTGATGCTGTTCATGCTCTACCGGCACCTGCTTCCGCCGGTCGACGAGATCGTCATCTTCAGCGGCTTCAACACCCTCGTCATGGCGCAGCTCACCGGTTTGCAGCTGCATGGACAGGGCCCGTTCTTCTTCTGCAACGAGTACTTCGAGAAAATG
>CAJCJE010000277.1 GCA_903970565.1 Candidatus Melainabacteria bacterium
ACTGGCCCCGATGGCCGCCGCCGACGGCCCATTCGCGACAGCCGAACTACCGGTACTCCCGATCTTCGCGACGGAAACCGAGGAAACCGAGGAGTCGGTGGAAACGGTGACCGGGCAGTTGCTGCCGGAGCCGGCGACCGAGCAGGCCGTGCTCCCGGTGCCGGGGCCCCGGCTCCGCGCCGGTATGACGATCTCGGCGGCCCAGCCGACCAGCACCCAGCAGAACACCACCCAGCAGAGCGTCACCCGGCCCGAGGTCGGGCAACCGGCGGTGCGGCCGAGCGCGGTGCTGGCCGGTGCGGTGACCGACCAGACCGGACGGCCGATCGACAAGGGCGTGGTGCTGCTGTTCGACCCGAGCGGCCGGCAGGTTGCCCGACAGCACCTGGCCGCCGGCGGGCGCTATCGCGTCGAGGCGTGCGAGGGCAGCTACGTCGCCACGGTCAGCGCGGCGGGCTACCTCCCGAGGGCGATCCGGGTCGGTCTGGGCGCCCAGCGGATCACGCACACCGACCTCACCCTGCTACCCGCCGCCGGTCAGGAAACCGGCCCGGCCGCGGGCCCGGTTGCCGATCAGGGCGTCGGCGGGGCCGGCAACCACGGCGCCAGGCAGCCGCGCGCGATCCACTCGACGCTCATCGAGCACTGAAACCAGCCGAACACCAACCAGAAACAGCACAAAGCCTCTTTCACGGCTGCCGCAACGACCGCCGAGGGATGCCAATCAGCCGGGTGCCGACAAGCCGGCTGCCGCAACGACCACTTCAAGGTGTCAACGAGCTGGATGCCAACCCAGCAGGATTCCCATCAACTGGGTGCTGATCAGCCGGGGTGCGCGCCTCCCGAGAACACCCGGTCCCGGCCCGGTCGCACTGAACCCGACACGCCGGAGGGCGGATGGCCGAGTACGCCATCCGCCCTCCGGTAGTTCGGTCAGTTCATCTCATTCGTCGCGCTCTACGGGTAGGACACCACGTCGGACGGTTGGCCGGCGAAGCTGGTGCTGACCGGGGCGCCGGTGCCGTTGATCACCGACAGGATGCCGCCGGAACCGTTGAGGAACACCGTGAGCAGATCGTGGAACTGCACGCCCGAGGTGTCCGGTGCCTGGAAGGCCATTGCGTTCTCAATGGCCACCCCCTGGTCGAAATAGGAGTAGCTGCCCATGCCGTAACCCTGGAAACTGGTGACGCTGTTGGGAACGTAGAACGCCGGGTAGCCGTCCTGGGTCGAGCTGGACATCCAGGATGCCTGGTTGGGCACCTCGTAGGGGTTTTCGTTCTGGTAGAACAACACCGTGCCGCCCTGGCCGTTCCAGACGGTCTCGTCCTTCTGGTAGTGCTCGACGGCCAGACCGTAGGCGGTCACGTTGTTGCCGTTGACGATCAGTCCGGTGGCCCCGGTGTCGGAGGTCCACGAACCGGCGCCGGCACCGTGGTCGGCACGCCAGGCCCAGACGTTGTCGATGATGGAGTTGTTGCTGTTGTCGATGAAGCTGGTCGTGGCCGAGCCGGCTTCGGCGCCGCCGACACGGAAGAACACGTCGTCGATGCTGACCGGGTCGGAGGCGTGGCTGGTGGTCGAACCGGCCGTGCCGACCTGGAGCAGAGCGGAGGAGTTGGTCGGGCCCGCGTCGAAGATCAGGCCGGAGAGGTTGACCCCGCTGACGTCGGCGACGTTCATGGTCACGTTGCCGCTGGAGGAGATCAGGGTCGGGAAGCCCAGACCGACGATCTTGGTGTCCGCCCTGGTGACGTTCAGGGTCGTCCCGATGTTGTAGACACCGGGCGTCACCAGGAGGTTGTCACCGGCCGCGAGCGCGGCGTTGATGGTCGCCGGGGTGCTGGCGGAGTTGACGACGTAGAAGGTGCTCAGCGGCAGCGAGGTACCGGGGGTGTTGCCGTTGACCCAGGTGGGACCGTTGGAGTTGGTCTGCACCGAGGGCACGAACACGTTGTAGTTGCCCGAGGAGTCGGTGTAGAGGTAGGGCTCCTCCTCGGTCACCGGGCAGGTGCCCAGGGTGGTGTAGGACTCGGGGCCGCCGCTGTCACCGGAGGTGCCGGTGAAGCTCTGCGCCGGGGCGCCGGGGTCGCCGCAGAACACCTGGTTCCACACCGCGTTGGTCCAGCTGTCGATATCGGTGTTACGGGTGATGAACTGCTGCTGGGAACCGTTCTCGATGTTGCCACCGCTGAACTTCGAGTCGGCGATGAAGCCACCGCTGGCGTAGTCCGGGGAGCCGTCGCAGTAGTCCATCAAGGTGAAGTTGCCGTTGATGTTGACCCGGCGCAGCGGCGCGGCCTGCGACACGGCCCAGACGTCCTCGCCGTTGAAGCAGCCGGTGAGGCCGGTGACGTTGATCGTCAGGTTGGAGATCGACCGCCAGAAGTTGTCGGTCGCGTTGCAGTTGGTCTGCACGCCGCCGGGGCACTGGTTGTAGGCGTCGATGGTGCCGTTGATGGTCACCTGGTCGGGGTTCTGGCCGAGGCCGGCGAGGCTGGTGTAGTAGCCGACCGGGATGGTCAGCGGATCAGCCGCCGAGCCGTAGGTGCCAGGGGCGAACAGGATCGCGTCCCGCTGGGTGCCGAACTGGTTGGACGCCTGCTGGCTGTTGATCGTGTTGAGGGTGCTCTGGATCGAGCTCTCCGCCATGCTCGGGGTGAAGACGTAGACGTTCGGTCCGAGCGAACCACCGGTGGGTGGCGGAGGCGTCCCGCCGGAACTGTTGGTGTAGGCGGTGAACTCCGCGATCGACCACCACGGACCACTGCTGGCCGCGGTCAGGACCACGCGGATGTACTGGGCGGTCTGCGCGGTGAAGGTGACCGTCTCGGGCGATGCGGTGCCGGTGCCGGTGGCGACGCTGGTGAACGAGCTGCCGTTGGTGGACACCTCGACGTTGTAGCCGACCGCGAAGTCACCGGGCCAGGAGCCGGAGTTCATCTCGATCTGGTTGAAGGTCTGGCTGGACCCCAGGTTGACCTGGAACCACATGCCGGAGGACTGCACCGCGTCCGAGCTGAACCTGGTGTTGAGGTTGCCGTCGATCGCGTTGGGCACGGCGTCGGCGCCGGCCGCCGCGGTGTTCGTGCTCGCGCTCCAGCCGGTCTCGCTCAGCTGGGTCTCGGCCTGCGGCGCTGCCGCCGGGGCGGCGACCGCGGCCGAGGCGAACGAGGCGAACGACGCGGCGAGCAGGATGCCGGCGGCCGCGGCGGCGATCATGCCGCGAGCAGGGCTCGGTAAGCGGCGGGGCCTGGTGGCCCTCGGTGGGCCGGACAGCCCTGGTGTGCTCCTCATTCTGGTGTCTTTCCTTCCCGGTGAGTTTTCCCCGGTGCGCGGGAGGCTGCGGGGATTACAGGGGGTATGCCGGGATTGGCGACAGAGGGTGGACAGCGCTGTCACCGACTCCACGGTGGGTGAAGACTTCGGCGGCGGCCGTTCGGACCGTCGCCGCAGTTATGAGAGCGCTCTCAGCACGTTAGTAGACTCCAGAGGTTTCAATCGTGTCAAGGGAAAGCGCCAGGAATGCTCCAACCGGGCGTGCCCTCGGCGAGATGGTCCCCGACGTCCGATTGGCACCGCTTGGACCATGTTCCGATCTGGTTTCACCCCGTTCCGACGCCGATCCGAGACAGATTCGCCACTGGCTCGTGGCCGGTTCGACCCTGGTCCGAGGTCGCGTCACAGGCATGGAGCGCTCTCACCGTCGCCGGAACGCGACGCCGCGCCGGGCCCGGTCCGCGTCACGGATCGCGTCACGGATCGCCAGGAGAACCAGCGGCGCGAATCGTCGCGAATCGAGAATGAGATCATGGTCGGATGAGCGACGCCGAGCCGAGTACCGACAGCGGACTGGGCGCGCGGACGCCGCTGACGCTGTATCTGGTCAAGCGCCTGGAACTGGTCATCCGGGCACTGATGGACGATGCGCTGCGCCCGTTCGGCATGACCACCTTGCAGTACACCGCGCTGACCGTCCTGGAGAGCCGAGGGCCGCTGTCCTCGGCACAGTTGGCCCGGCGGTCGTTCCTCCGGCCGCAGACCATGCACGAAATGGTGCTGAGCCTGGAGAAGCGCGGCCTGATCGTCCGCGAACCGCAGGCCGACAACAAGCGCATCCTGTTGGCCCAGCTGACCGAACTCGGCCGCGCGATGCTGGCCAGGTGCAACCCGCATGTGCTGGAACTGGAGCAGGCGCTGCTGGCCGACCTCGACCCCGAGCAGCGTGACACCTTCCGGGAGGGCCTGCGGCATGGCGCCAGAGCCCTCGGTGAGCTGTCCTCGGCCAGGAAGAACCCACCGTCGGCGTAGTAAGCACGGGCCGGCGGTCTCAGCACCGGCCGCCGGCCGCACCGGTCTCAGCGGTAGCTCAGCAGTAGCGCTCGCGCAGCACGAGCCGGCCACGATCCGACCCGACGTCGCGCATCCGGCCAACTCCACTCCGGTCCGAGGGCGGATCGTATCGAAGCCGAAGCGAACGCCGCGCCCGCGCGATCGCCGGACCGGTCACCGGGACGACGGCCCGGCCCCGCCGGAATTAACCATGCGGAAATGAACAATCGTTCTCCGTAAGAAGGGAGGGGTCGATATTGATCAATTACGACTCGGGGAATTTCGCCCTTTCCGATGACGCGGCGACGGAACGGAGCCGCCCGGCTTCACCACGCTGTCATCGGACGAACTACCTTTCGTAGCATCGTGATCCGGCCGGGGCAACTTTGTACTTGCTTTCATCCGTGGTCACGGTTTGCGACCACGAGTCGGTGGAGAATCCATTGATCCTCCACCGAGATGCCACCCCACTGTGCATGTCGATGAGCGTGAATAATCGTGCTCGAATTTCTTGTGTCGGCGCGAGGCGGTGGCTATAGTGCAAAACACTCGGTCGGTCGTCGCATACCGAATATCGGTCCGGGTATTGGGTTTTCCTTTCCACGACACCCATCGGACACAGTAGGGATCGCGGCGATGACCAGCCAACAAGCAGCCACGCTCATGTTCGATCTGGCACTGATCCTGGCCGCGGCCCACTTGTTGGGCGCGCTGGCCCGGCGACTCGACCAACCACCGGTCATCGGCGAGATCCTCGCCGGCATCCTGCTCGGGCCGAGCCTGTTCCACGGCAGCCTGTCCGCGACGCTGTTCCCGATGGACGTGCGACCCGCGCTCGCCGCGCTGGCCGACATCGGCGTGGCGGTGTTCATGTTCGTGGTCGGCCTCGAACTCGACCACAAGCTGCTGCGCAACAGTCGCGCCACCGCGATCGGCATGTCGGTCGGCTCGATCGCGCTGGCCTTCGGCCTCGGCTCGCTGCTGGCCCTCTACCTCTGGCACGACCACAAGGCATCCAGCCACCTGGCCTTCGTCCTGTTCGTCGGCGCTGCCATGTCCATCACCGCGTTCCCGGTGCTGGCCCGAATCCTGACCGACCGGGGTATGGCGCGGACCGAACTCGGCGGACTGGCGATGGCCGGCGCCGCCGTCGGGGACGTCCTGGCCTGGACCCTGCTGGCGGCCATCCTCGCCTTCACCGACAGCCAGCAGTCCTGGCACATCCTGCTCGTGCTGCCCTACGTCCCGATCATGCTGTTCGTGGTCCGGCCGCTGCTGGGCAAACTGGTCGCGGCCCGCTTCGGCGATGGCAAGCTGACCGTCGGATTCCTCGTCGTGCTGATCGTGCTGCTGCTGGTCTCCGGCGGCCTCACCGAATGGTTCGGCCTGCACTTCATCTTCGGCGCGTTCTTCGCCGGCGCGATCATGCCGCGCCAGGGCACCGCCCGACTGCGCGCGGAGATCCGGGACCGGGTCGGCATGGTCAGTGGGGTTCTGCTGCTGCCGGTGTACTTCGCCGTCGCCGGGTTGAACGTCAACCTCTCCACCGTCGGCGCCAGGGGCCTCGGCGAACTCGGCCTGATCCTGGTGGTCGCCGTTGGCGGCAAGTTCATCGGCGCCTACACCGGTTCCCGCGTCACCGGCATGTCCGCCCGGCAGTCGACCACGCTGGGCATCCTGATGAACACCCGTGGCCTGACCGAACTGATCATCCTGAGCGTCGGCCTCCAGCTGCACCTGCTCGATTCGAGCCTCTACTCGCTGATGGTGGTGATGGCCGTGGTGACCACCGCGATGACCGGTCCGCTGCTGCGCCTGAGCTACCCCCGCCAGCAGCTCGACGCGGACCTGCTGATCCTGCCCGCGGACCACTCGAACGCCGGGTCCGCGCAGCGGGTGAGCGTCGGCGTCGGTGAGCGGCCGGTCGGTTCCGAGGCGTCGAAGGAGTAGCGAACCCGGCGGCGGCTCGGACGTAGAGTTGACGGCATGGCAGATACAGACGTGGAACGGTTCGAGGTGACGCGGCAGATCGCGGCGAGTCCAGCGGCGATCTTCGCCGTGCTCCGCGATCCCAAGGGGCATGTGCTCATCGACAGCTCGGGGATGTTGCAGTCAGCAGAAGGTGAACCGGTCGGCGCGGTCGCGGACAGCTTCGTCGTGCACATGGACCGCGAATCCCTCGGCGACCTGCCGATGGGCAAGTACGACGTCACGGTGATCATCACCCGTTTCGCCGAGAACGCCGAGCTGGAATGGACCATCTCCGGCGCCATCCAGCCGCCGATCAAGCATCTCTACGGCTACCGGCTGGAACCAACCGAAACGGGCACTCTGGTCACGTCCTACTACGACTGGAGCCAGATCGAGGACCGCTACCGCGAGTCGGGCATCTTCCCGGTCATTCCGGAGGCCGGGCTCAAGGCGACCCTCGGCATCCTGGCCCGTAACGTCGAATAGCCGTCGGAGGGCAGCGTGTTCCGGGGCGGTTTCCCGCCCCGG
>CAJCJE010000278.1 GCA_903970565.1 Candidatus Melainabacteria bacterium
ACCCGTAGCTTACCATTGGTAGGTTACCTCCGGTAGCTTCCGCTAGACTCAAGCACCGTGACCACCAGCAGCGGGCCCCAGCCGACGAAACGACGGCGGATGCCCCGCGCGGACCGGGAACGGCAGATGATGGCCGTGGCCGAGGAGGTCTTCGTCGAGCGCGGCTACGTCGCCGCGTCCATGGACGACATCGCCGACCGGGTCGGCGTCTCCAAGCCGATGCTGTACGAGTACTTCGGCTCCAAGGAGGGCCTGCTCGTCGCCTGCATCCGCCAGGCCCGCGGCGAACTGTTCACCGTCACCTCCTCGGCGGCGCTGGATGCCAGCGGGCCGGAGGAGATGCTGCGCAGGGGACTGGTCGCGTATTTCGGGTTCATCGTCGAACACGGCCGGTCCTGGGCCCTGCTGCGCAACGAGGCCGCGGTCGTCGGAGCCTCCGCGCTCGCCGAGATCGAAGCCGGCCGGGCCCAGCAGAGCGAGCTGATCATCGCCGCGATGAGCCCGCACGCGCCCCAACCCTCGCCACTGGACCTGCGCGCCGCGGCCGAGGTGATCGTCGGCGGCTGCGAACAGCTCTCCGCCTGGTGCGCGCAGAATCCCGAGCTGACCCCGGAGAAGGCGGCGGATCTGGTGATGCAGCTCACCTGGTTCGGCATCGCCCGGCTGATCGAGTCACCCGGTCGGGGCTAACCGGCACGAACCATCCCGCCAAGGGCTGCCAGTGACGGTCTGGACACCTAGTGTCAACGGCAAGCATTGGCTCTGGCTCGGGAGACGCATATGGCCGGCTCTACCGTCGCGAACAACGGCACCGCGACCACCAACTCGGCCGGCGGGAGCAGCAGCGCGAGCGGCTCCGACAGCGGCGCCGCCCCGATCGAGGTGAGCAGGGGCCGGACCAACGCGGTGTTCATCGCGGTCGCCCTGGGCATGTTGCTCGCCGCGCTCGACCAGACCATCGTGTCCACCGCGCTGCCCACCATTGTCAGCGACCTCGGCAAGTCCGGCCAGCTGTCCCTCGTGGTCACCGGCTACCTGCTCGCCGAGACCGTGTCCACCGCGCTGGTCGGCAAGTTCGGCGACATCTACGGCCGCAAGAACGTCTTCCTGGCCAGCGTGATCGTGTTCGCCGTCGGCTCGTTCTTCAGCGGCTTCGCCAACAGCATGACCTGGCTGATCGCCTTCCGCGCCGTGCAGGGCCTCGGTGCCGGCGGCATCATGGTCACCTCCTCCGCGCTGATCGCCGACGTCATCCCGCTGCGCGAACGCGGCAAGTACCAGGGCGCGCTCGGCTCGGTGTTCGGCGTGGTCACCGTGATCGGGCCGCTGCTGGGCGGGCTGTTCGTCGACCACCTGTCCTGGCGGTGGGCGTTCTACGTGAACATCCCGGTCGCGGTCATCGTCATCGCCGTGGCCATCCCGGCCATCCCCGCCGCCCGCAACCTCGTCAAGCTGGCCGTCGACTACCTCGGCATCATCCTGGTGAGCGTCGGGGCCAGCGGCCTGACCCTGGTCACCAGCTGGGGCGGCACCACCTATCCCTGGGCGTCGGCCACCATCATCGGGATGGCCATCGGCTCGGTCGTCGCGCTGGTGCTGTTCGTCTTCGTGGAGCGGCGCGCCACGGCCCCGGTGCTGCCGATGCGGCTGTTCGCGAATCCGGTGTTCTCCATCGGCGGCGCGCTGGCCTTCATCGTCGGTTTCGCCATGCTCGGCGGCATCACCTTCCTGCCCACGTTCCTGCAATACGTGGACGGCACCTCGGCGACGTCCTCCGGAATCCGGATGCTGCCCCTGGTGGTCGGCCTGCTGCTCACTTCGATCCTCAGCGGCAACCTGGTCAGCAAGACCGGCCGCTACAAGATCTTCCCGATCGTCGGGTCGGTGTTCATGGGTGCCGGGCTGTTCCTGCTGTCGCTGCTGAACGAGAACACCTCGATCGTGGTCAGCTCGCTGTACATGTTCGTGCTCGGTATCGGCATCGGCCTGTCCATGCAGGTGCTGGTGATCGCGGTGCAGAACACCGTCGACTACGCCGACCTCGGCGTCGCCACCTCGGGCGTCACCTTCCTGCGCACGATGGGCAGCTCGTTCGGGGTCGCGGTGTTCGGCAGCTTCTACTCCAGCCACCTCACCCCGAACCTGACCTCCGCGCTGCGCGCCCATCCGCTCCCACCCGGCGTCAGTCCACTCGTGGCGACGAACCTGGACGCGCTGCACAAACTCCCCACAGCGGTGGCCGCGCCGATCGTGCACGCCTACGCGCAGTCGCTGGACGCCGTCTTCATCACCGGTGTGCCGGTCGCCGTGATCGCGCTGATCCTCGCGCTGTTCCTCAAGGAGGTGCCGCTGCGCGGCACCACGCGGGCCAAGGCGACCGACATGGGCGAGGCCTTCGGGATGCCGGAGAGCTCGGACAAGGACCACAAGCTGGAGCAGGCGATCGCGACGCTGCTGCGCAAGGAGACCATCCCGATGAGCACCGCGGCGCTGGCCCACTCCACGGCCAACCTCGACGAGGCCGATGCTTGGTGCGTCATGCAGATCCATCTCCAGCGCAGGCAACACAAAGCACCCTCGCTCCAGGCCATCGCCGAACGGGTCAGGGTGCCGGCGCAGGTACTCGCGCCGGCGTTCAACCGGGCGATCAACGGCGGCTATCTCGCCGACGACGAGGAGGGCTACGCGCTGACCCACACCGGCGAGGCCGAGTTCGGCAAGCTCTCGGCGGGCTGGCAGGAATGGGTCGTCGAGCGCCTGGCCGACTGGA
>CAJCJE010000279.1 GCA_903970565.1 Candidatus Melainabacteria bacterium
TCTGGTCCGTTGTGGACACCACGAGGTCCAGCCGGTGGCCGGCCTGGACCGGCGCCACGATGCCGGGCAGGGTGACCGTCACGGTGACCGGGGAGCCGTCGGCCGGCAGCGCGGGGATTCGGATCGGCGCGACGGCCGAACCGGGCAGCGTGCGGGTGCCGCTGGGACTGACGTCGTAGAGCTTGGCGAACAGCACCGCGCCGTTGCCGCTCGCCTGGCCGGGCACCACGCTGACCTGGAGGGCGACCGTCGAGGAACCGGCGATCAGCACCTGGCCCGGCAGCGGCGCGGTGCCGAAGGAGGCGAACTCGCCGGGGATGTCGGTGAACAGCCTGCTGGCCACCACGCCGAGCGCGGAACCGATGCCGGGCAGGCTGCTCATCGCGGCCGGCGCGCCGCCCGGCGGATTGACTACGGTGGCCGGCGGCCCGGACAGCCGCAGCGCCTGCCGCTGGGTGTCGCCGCCGGTCAGGCCCGGATAGCTGGGCGCGGTGACGGTCCGCACGGTCTGCACGCCCTGCGAGCTGATCGCGCCCGCCACCGCGTACTCGAAGTCGGTGCCGGGATCGGTGCCGGTGTGCAGGAGGTGGTAGCTGAAGAACTGGCCGATCTCCTGGCGCAGGTCGGGGCCGGGCTGGCCGCCGTCATGGCCGCCGTCGTACCAGATGACCTTGACCTGCCCGCCGGCCCTGGTGATCTGGCGGGCGTTCGCGTCGGCCTGGTCGAGGCCGAAGAGGGTGTCCTGCTCGCCCTGCACCAGCAGGGTCGGCACGGTGATGTGGTCGGTCACGCTGACCGGCGAGTCGGCGCGCAGCAGGTCGATGGTCTGCTGGCTGGCCTGACCGGTGCTGGCCAACTCCTGGTAGGCCTGGCAGACCTGCTGGATGAACCGGCCGCACACGCTCGCGCCGGTGCTCGCCGGGGCCGACGGGCCGGCGCCACCGGTCAGGCCCTCGGCGAAGAACAGGCTGGCCCAGGACTTCTTGAACACGCCGTCGGCGGCGAACGCGCCGGCCGCCGGGGTGGTCGCCGTGGGCGCGGTGGCGCCGGCCGCGTTCGGGACCAGCGCCTGGGACAGGTCGTTGTAGGTGATCACCGGGGCGATCGCGTCCACCCGCTTGTCGCTGCCGGCCACCATCAGGCTCAGCGCGCCGCCGTAGGAGCCGCCGGTGACGCCGACCCTCGGATCGTCCGGGCCGTCGGTGAGCACGGCGGGGGAGTGCCCGAGCCAGTCGATGAGCTGCTCGGCGTCGGCGACCTCGTAGTCCGGTGAGTTCAGCGCGATCTGACCGGTGCTGCGGCCGAACCCGCGCGGGGTGTAGGCGAGCACCACGAAGCCGCGCTGGGCGAACTCGGTCGCATCGGTGACCAGCGAATCCTTGGTGTCCCCGAAACCGGGCGAGACCAGAATGGCCGGGGCGGGCGTCTTCGCCGGGTAGTACACCGTCGCGTCGATACTGACCCGCTGGTTGTGGGCGGGGCCGTCGAGTACCGGGATGAACAGGTTCTGGGTCCGCACGGCAGCGGGCCGGCTCGAACCGTGGACCGCGAACCCGACGCCGACGACGGCGCCGATGATCACGAGTACGCACAGTGCGAGCAAGCCGCGGGTGAGTCGGGAGCGGGGCACGAGTCGACAGTAGGTGATCCGAGCTGAGAATCTCTCAGTGGATGCCGCACCTCGTGACCGTGCGTCGTTCGTTCGGATGGATCTTGACCCCTGGGGGCCGACGATCGGTATGCGCGGATGATGAGCAAGGATGGGTTCCGAGCGTGGAGGGGAGTATCCCTGCGCGGCGGTGTCGTCAACACGGAGCGTTCGCACGTTCCCGGTGCCGTCGGTCGGCCTGGTGCCGGCGGGAGAGACCTCCGGATAGTGGCGTGCGCCCGGGGCCGGAGGCCGGCTTGATGAACGTGCCGTTGTGGGCTTGGCTGGCCACGATTCTCGGCTTGGTCGCCCTACTCGCAATGGACCTGGTCATCGTCGACCGCAGACCGCACAAGGTCACCCTCGCCGAGGCCGGCCGCTGGGTCGGCCTCTACCTCGCCTGCGCCGCGGTCTTCGGCCTGCTGGTCTGGTTGCTGGCCGGTGGTGTGTACGCGGGTGAGTTCTTCTCCGGCTACCTCACCGAGTACTCGCTGTCGGTGGACAACCTGTTCGTCTTCCTGGTCGTCATGAGCGCGTTCAAGGTGCCGGTGATCCACCAGCATCGGGTGCTGCTGATCGGCATCGTGATCGCGCTGGCCCTGCGCAGTGTGCTGATCATGGCCGGCAGCGTGATCATCTCACGGTTCTTCGCGATCTTCTATCTGTTCGGCGCGTTCCTCATCTTCACCGCGTACCGGATGGCCCGCAGCTACGACAAACCCGAGGAGGACACCTACTCGGAGAACGTGGTGCTGCGCTGGCTGCGCAAGGTCGTGCCGGTGACCAAGGACTACCGGGGTTCGCGTTCGTTCGTCCGGGACAAGGGCAGGCGCGCGGTCACCCCGATGCTGGTGGTGATCATCGCGATCGGCACCACCGATCTGCTGTTCGCGCTGGACTCGATTCCGGCCGTCTTCGGGCTGACCCGGCAGCCGTTCCTGGTCTTCGCGGTGAATGCGTTCGCGCTGATGGGCCTTCGCCAGTTGTACTTCCTCATCGGCGGACTGCTGGACAAGCTGGTCTACCTGCCGCTGGGCCTCGCCGTGCTGTTGATGTTCATCGGCGCCAAGCTCATCCTGGAGGTGCTGCACACGGACTCGCTGCCATTCGTACCTGGCGCGCAGTCGCTGCCGGTGCCGGTGATCGGTACCGGGGTCTCGCTCCTCGTGGTGGTCGGGGTGCTGCTCGTCACGGTGGCCGCGAGCCTGTGGAAGTCCCGGCAGGCCGCTCGTCACGGCCGCTGAGCCGTGTCTGTCACTTCCTGGCGAGGGCCATGAACTGAGCCAATCGGGCAGCGCCCTGGTCGGGACCGGCGCGCCGGTCCCGACCAGGGTCAGTGGTTGTGCACCGGCGGCGTCGGGGGAGTGACCGGCGGCTCCTCGCTCACCTTCGCGGGTGGGTTCTCCGCCAGCAGCGTGTAGTTGAGTTCCTCGCAGATCCGGGCCAGCGGCAGGTCCAGTCCGGGATGGTCGAGTTGCACCAGGACATCCGGGGACAGCGGCATGGCATCCCCGGCCGGCGGGTCCCACAGACAGACCGCCGGGTTTCCGGAGTCCATTGAGGACCGATACCAGAGACCGTCGAGGTCCGGATGCGCCAGTCGAATCGCGCGGGCCCATTCCTGGGTGCGGTCCCGTGGCCCGCTGCTGATCTCCTGCGAGGCCCCGGCCCGCGTCGGCCACAGTCCGATGAGGTCCAACAGGCGCAGTGTCCTGGTTGGCCGGAACACCACCAGGAACGGCTTGCGGGTGGTTCGGTCCACAATGGAGGTGTCCTGGAACACCTCGGCCACGCTGGTGCGCACGGACAGGCCGAAGTACAGCACGCCGTGTCCCGGCGCGTCGACCGGCCGGCCGCGCGGTCCCGGTGGGTGCGGGTCGAAACGGGCGTGCGGGAGTGGTCCTGCCCTGCGGAAGGTGTCCCACTGTTGGGGGTGTCGGCCGGCGACGGTGAACACGCGGACCAGACGGGTGGCCGGGTGTACGGCCACGATGTCCTCGTCTGGGCGTAGCAGGGTTGCGAGTTCAGCGGGTTCCGGCGGCTGGGGAAGCCGTGCCATACGGGTCCGTTTGTCTCCAGGTCGTCGTGTCGGCTCAGGCCGGGGTGCCCAGCATGGCAGCCAATCGTGCCACCCGCTTGGGATCTCCGCCCGCCATCAGCCATTCGCACGGCGTGACCGTCCTGGAGCCGGCCAGCAGGTCTTCCTGTTCCTTGGTCATGAAAGCGGCCACCACCAGCGGCGGCTGGTCGCCGGGCAGGGCGGCGAGCACGACGTCGAGGCCGGGCAGCACGCCACGTTCGGTGAACTGCCAGGCCGGCAACCGCCAACCACCCCGGTCCTTCCAGCCCATCAGCGCGCCGGCACTCAAACGGTGCCGAATCCGGCTGGTGTCGACGCCGATGGTTGCCGCGGCCTCGCCGACGGTCAGCGCGGAGTCGTGCAGCACGGCCTGCTCGGCGACGGCGCGCGCGCGGCCGTCCGCCTCGTGGTCCCGGCGCGGTCGCAGATCGAGGCCGACGTCCGCGAGTGCTTCCCGCTCGGCGGCGGTGAACTGGCCGGCCGGCTCCGGATTCGGTGGGCTCAGTCGCCGTGCCGCGTCCTCCACATGGGTGAGGAACTCGGTCGGCGAGACCCGCAGGCCTGCCTTGGCCAAAACCTTTTCCAGAGCCACCGTCATGCCACTAGCGTAACCCGTGCGTGCGGTTTCGTGCGGAGTTGTGGGGGATTTCACCAGAACTTGTACGGAACGCACACAATCAAACACGCTCGGTACTTGATTGTGTAAGGTTAACCGCTCCGTCGCCCGGTGACCAGCGCTCGTCCGAAGGACGAGGTCACACGGCGCGTGACCGGTCGACCCAGTACGGGTCGCGCAGCGTCCGTTTGAGGATCTTGCCGGTCGCGTTGCGTGGCAGGTCACCGACCACCTCGATCGACTTCGGGCACTTGAACGAGGCCAGCTGTGCCCGGCACAGCGCGATCAGCTCCTCCGGATCGATGGTGGCACCGGGCGCGGCCACCACGATCGCCTTGCCGACCTCGCCCCACTTCTCGTCCGGTACCCCGATCACCGCGACCTCGGCGACACCGGGGTGTTCGCCGAGGACCCGCTCGATCTCGGCCGGGTAGATGTTCTCCCCGCCGCTGATGATCATGTCCTTCACCCGGTCGGAGATGTAGACGTAACCGTCCTCGTCCAGGTAGCCGGCATCGCCGCTGTGCAGCCAGCCCTCGCCGGTGATGGCCTGTTCGCTGGCCTCGGGCTTGCCCCAGTAACCGGACATCAGCTGCCGGGTACGGACCATGATCTCGCCGACCTCGCCCGGCCCGAGCGGTTCGCCGGTGACCGGGTCGGCCGCGATGATCTCCACGCCCGCCAGCGGCAGCCCGGCCGAGACCAGCCGGTGCTCGTTGGCCTTGTCGCGGTGTTCCTCCGCGCCGAGGGTGGTGACCGCGCCGGAGGCCTCGGTCATTCCGTAGACCTGGTAGAAGTTCGCCGGGAAGGTGGCCAGGCTGCGGCGCAGCAGCGGCAGTGGCATCGGCGAGGCGCCGTAGAGGATTCCGCGCAGCCTGGAGTAGTCGCGCTCGGCGACGCCGGGGATCTGCAACAGGAAACCGAAGATCGCCGGCACCAGGAAGGTGTGCGTGACGCCCTGGTCGACGAGTTCGTCCAACAGCACCGGCGGGTTGATGTCGCGGACCACGATCTGCCGCGCGCC